>JBJOPA010000423.1:0-8388 GCA_046051005.1 Bacteroidota bacterium | reverse complement strand
GTGAATGACTCCATTTTCATGCAAGCGTTGTCGCGGTCGGTCGATGGCGCAATTCGTAGCTTCGTTGCCACCCGAAAACAAGCAGAAATATTGGCACTTCGCCGCGATATTGTGTTAGATGTGAAAGAACAAATTGACCACATGCTCGAAGATTGGGGCTATCATTTGATTGATTTGCAACTCAACGACATCACCTTTGATGAAGAAATCACGCGCTCAATGGCAAAAGTTGTGGCATCGAACAATCTAAAAGCTGCCGCCGAAAACGAAGGTCAAGCCTTGTTGATTACCAAAACCAAAGCCGCCGAAGCAGACGGTAATGCCATCAAAATTGCCGCCGTTGCAGAACGAGAAGCCGCACAAATGCGCGGTCAGGGCGTGGCGTTGTTCCGCCAAGAAGTGGCGCGAGGCATGGCAGAAGCCGCCAAAGAAATGCACGACGCAGACATGGACACTTCTGTTTTGATGTTCGCTATGTGGACAGAAGCCGTCAAAAATTTCGCGTCAGAAGGAAAAGGAAATATTATATTCCTCGATGGCTCGACAGATGGCATGCAAAAAACCATGAAAGAATTGATGGCACTCAATCGCGCTGATGCGCTTAAAAAATAGAACAACATCAAAATTGTCCTCAAAAAAGTCTCATGCGCTTGCGTATGAGGCTTCTTTTTTTTGTTTTTTTATGAAAAAATAAAAAATATACTGGGGGGGGCAACTATTTGAGCGCAAACGGCGTATTGGTGTTAACGGTTTCGTTGTTAAGTCATCTTTCATTCTCATTTCTATTAATTTGAAAAATTTGTTTTTTAAAAAATCAAATAATCGTCGTGACGAGTTTAGCCTCGATTCCCTCTTGCAACTTTGCAAAGCGGGTGACGAGACGGCGCAACGACAATTATATAGGCTATATTTTCCTTATGCGAAAAGCATTTGTTTGCGCTATTCGTCCAGTGAAATGGAAGCCGAAGAGATTTTGGACGACGGATTTATGAAAATTTTTA
This sequence comes from Bacteroidota bacterium, assembly GCA_046051005.1. GTDB lineage: Bacteria > Bacteroidota > Bacteroidia > Chitinophagales > Saprospiraceae > JAAFJT01. The sequence continues at coordinate 7,387 of JBJOPA010000423.1, read as the reverse complement.
GAAAATTGGAACAATTCGACACGGGACAGTCTTTCAAAGCGTGGTTGCGAACGATTATGATTAATACGTCTATTGATTTTTATCGCCGCAATCGAAAATATGCCGAAACGCTGCACCTCGAAAACGCCCTCGAAGTGCCTTTCGACGACCGCATTTTAGACAATATTTCGGCGCAAGAAATCCTCGAATTGGTGCGCCAATTGTCACCCGCCTATCGAACCGTTTTTATGATGTATGTCATGGACGGCTACAATCATCGCGAAATTGGCGAGATTTTGGGCATCAATGAAGGCACTTCCAAGTCAAATTTTGCCAAAGCAAGGCAAAAATTGCAGGAAATGGTGAAAACAAATCACCCGACGTTGTATCTGAATTACGTAAAAAGTAATCACAACTAAAACATATATTTTTTAAAACTGTAATTAAATAAAATTGAAATTAACGATAAAAATTCGACAAAATAAGAATGCGCAACGAGCAGTTTGATAAAAAAATCAGCGAAAAGCTCAACGAAATTGAACCTATTTTTCGGGAAGCAGATTGGTCGAGACTCAATGCAAAATTGCGTCCCGAACCCGCGCCTGCCCACGCGCCAAACGCATTTATGCGCTACGCAAAGCCCTTTGGCTACGCGGCGGCGGCAATTGTAGGCGTTTTGGTCTATCAAAATGTGGTTCAACAAAAGGAAAATGAGCAAATTCGTTCAGAAATCGCACAACTCAAACAACAAGTTGAAGCGGCAAAAACAGCGGCAACACCGACTGAACAGCTGGACGATAAAAATAATGTTTCGCAACATGGCAACGATAAAAATGTTGCCAAAAACGACCACGCGGTTGAGCTGAATGCAGCCCAATTGACGCAAGAAAACCGTCAAAAAATCGCGACGAACGTAGAGAAAAATGTAGAGAAAAACGTAGAGAAAAATGGGGTAAAAAATACGAAAAATACCCCCCCCCCCAGTATTTCGACGAAATTGGAGGCGAATTTGGCGACCGATTTGAAGGAAAAAAATACCGTTCAAAATAACAATAAAGTAGAAATTAAAAATAATTTCAACAATATTGTTACCAATGAAATTGTAAAAAAAGAAGAAAATCTGAATGCGCCCAAAACGATTGAAACGTCGAATAACGATTCAAAAAGCGTTGATAATTTAGCAATTACAAATTCAAAAAATATTTATTTCATAAATTCATTGCCAATTTTATCGGCTACGCCTTTGTCGAGTAATGTTGCAAAGTTAGAACTGCCAACGATGGCGATGCCCGTTTTGCCTGTCCAAAAATATCGCGTTTCGGGCAATCGTTTCAGCATCGGTATTGCGGCTTCGGCAAGCGAACGCATGGGCAGTTTGGGTTTGACGGCGGGTTGGCAATTTTTACCCAACTTTTCGCTCAATTTGGGTATCGAAAGCATGGAAATAACACGCGGAAGATTTGACAACGACGACGATTTTAGCCGAAAAACAAGGCGCGATTTCAGAGGTTTGTTCGAGCAAGGCGTTCCTCCGACAACGCAAATCAAGCGCATTGAATTTAGAAGTAAATTTTGGCAATTGCCGATTGCGGTGCAATATCGAACGCCACGTTTCAAAGGTTTTGCAGCCGTCGCAAGTGTAGGTTTGGCGTTGAATCTGGACAATGAAAACCGTTTCAATTATGCCTATCAAACGCCAACAGGCGACGATGCAAGCGCAACATTGCGACAAGCCGACCAAATGGTGGGCATCGTTGATAATATTTCGGTGGGTTTGGGCGTTCAAAAAGAATGGCGACGGTTTAGTTTTCAACTGATGCCTACTTTTCAACTTCCGTTGGCAAAACCAGATAGCATCGGCAGAGGCAACCCGAACCCCAATCCAATGCGCCCCGAAAGACATCCAGACCGAAATTTTGGCTTCGTCCCTATTCAATTGCGTTTAAAAGCAATTTATAATTTTTAAGATAAGTGTTGATTAGAAAATAATAGAAATGTTAGAAAAATGATAAGTTGAAAAAGCATCACGACGGTTCGTCGATGATGCTTTTTTATACCTTTTATAGGTCAAAATGGCTTTGGTTTTATGTTTTTGCTTGCCGATTCGACGATTTCGGCAATTCGTTTTTGTCTCGTTTGGGGTTGTTTGGCAAGCACCAACCACTGCAAAATTGCTTTTCTGACAGACTTACTCAAACTCATAAAAAAATCTTTTGAACCTGACTTTGTTCCAAATTCCGCTTCCAAATCTTCGGGAATTATCAGTTCTTCCACTTCGTCTAAAATCGTCCACGAACCATTTTTTTTTGCAATTTCAATGCTGTCGTAACCTGCTTTTTGTATCAAATCTGCCGCCATCAAACGTTCAATTTTTTCTTTGTTGACCTTTGACCAAACGCTATTAGGCTTTCGTTTCGAGAAAAATTGCATGTATCTTTCTTCATCAATCGTCTTGGCGGTGCTGTCAATCCAGCCAAAACACAGGGCTTCGTCAACGGCATCGCTCCACGTGAGGGTAGTTTTTCGCGTTTCTTTTTTGTAATAAATGAGCCAAATGGATTGTTTTGAAACGTGGTTTTCCATCAACCAATTTCTCCAATCCGCCTGATTTTGCGGGCAAAACGTTTCGATTTCTTTTTTTTCCATAAAAATATCCGTTTATACTGGGGGGGTGCTTTTTTTCGCTCGAAATTAAGGATTGTAAATATAAATGGACTGACCGACCAATTTCCATTTTCCCCTGATTTTTTCCAATATCCGCGTTTCGTAGGAATGGGTTTGCTTGCCGTCGGGCGAAAAAGACACTTCGTTGTGACTGACCCAAGCATTTTTTTTGTTAATGGTCATTCGATAATTCGTATTTACGGAATAACCGCCTTGACCAATCATGCCAGCTGGTGGATTTAGCATCAACGAAGGCGGTACGTCGGTGACTGTGCCGTCAATTGCATACATCGAAATTCGGCTGTATGGGCGGATTTGCCAACAATCCGCATGTGCTTTTACGTCACCCGAACGCCAAGTGGCGGACTCTTTTTCGAGCAACAAACGAATCTCGGTGGTGTCCGCCGCCGCCGTTTGTGCGAAAGTATCAATAGTTTTTAACAACATAAACAAAATCAATATTCTTTTAAAATTCATATAAAATTTGATTTTACAAAAATATAACAATCTTGCAAATATAGAATTAAAAATAAACTGACAAAATATTTTTACCGTCTTTATTTCTCAAAAATGGATAAATATACTGGGGGGTGGCATTTTTGTCATTTTTTTTCTACAAAAAACCTGTAAAAACAAAATTTTTTTGAAAGTATTTTTTTTGAACAAATTTATAGTGTAACTGTTATATTTTTGTTACATGTGTATTATAAAAAAACATTAAAAATAAACCGCGACATAATCAATAAATGACTATTTTATTGTCAAAAGACAACTTTATTTTCTTTTTTTACATAATTATATTACTTAACTAAACATACACAAAATTTTAGTTTTACAATTCAAATTATTGCTTTCATCAAAAAAACCAACACATTTTATGCTAAAAAAATTGATTTTTCTAGGATTAATCCTTTTTCCACAACTTATTTTTGGACAACGGCACACGATAAGCGGCTATCTGGAAGCCGCCAATTCGGGCGAACGACTGGCGGGCGCGGTGGTTTACGACAAAAACACGAAGGCAAATGTCATCACCAATGCGTTTGGATTTTATAGCCTCACGTTGCCCGACGGCGCGGTAGATTTGGTGGCTTCGTTCGTGGGTTACACCCCAGCATCGGCAAATTTTAGCTTGAAAAGTGACACTTTGATAACTTTTTTGTTGAAAAGTAACACCGATTTGGAAACCGTTGAAATCAATGCCGCCCGTCAAGACCGCGTGGAAAATCGGGTTCAAATGAGTCAAATTACCTTGCCAATAGAACAAATTAAGAAAATGCCCGCTTTGTTAGGCGAAACAGACATTCTGAAAACATTGCAACTGTTGCCGGGCGTAAAATTCGGGTCGGAAGGCACGAGTGGCTTGTATGTGCGCGGGGGAAGCAACGACCAAAATTTGATTTTATTGGACGGCGTTCCCGTTTACAATGCGTCGCACATCGGCGGTTTATTCTCGGTTTTCAATGCCGATGCGATTAAAGACGTGAAAATTACGACGGGTGGTTTTCCTGCGCGTTATGGCGGGCGGCTGTCGTCGGTCGTCGAGATAAATATGAAAGAAGGAAACCTGAAAAAATGGCAAGCCGAAGGCGGTATTGGCATCATTTCGTCACGATTGACGTTGGAAGGACCGTTGGTGAAAGATAAAATCTCGTGCATGATTTCCGCCAGAAGAACGTATGCAGATTTGTTGATTAAGCCATTTCGCAAGTCGCAAGACCCTGGACTTGAAAGTTATGCGTTATATTTTTACGATTTCAATGCAAAAATAAATTGGAAAATCAACGAAGACCACCGCATTTATTTGAGTGCATACACAGGTCAAGATAAATTTGGAGAAGGTTATCGTCAAAATAATTCCAATATAAATAATTTTTCATACACAGGCTATTCTTGGGGCAACCTGACGAGTGCTTTGCGTTGGAACTGGCGTGCTAATTCTAAAATTTTTGTAAATACTTCGCTTACACGCACGACTTTTAGTTTCAATTTTCAAGACCGCAGCGAGTTTGGCAGACCCGTTAAAACCAGTGAATTGCAATATCGCTCGTCAGTTTCAGACTGGGGCGCACGGTCAGAAGTGGATTATTATCTTAATAAATATCATCATTTCAAAGTGGGGATTGCTTCGGTTCAACACGTTTTTCGACCGAATAAATACATTTACAAATCCAGTAGCAGTCGCGATACAAGTTATGGAAACGCAGATTTGCGTTCGTTAGACCATCAACTTTTCTTGGAAGATGAATGGACGTTTAAAAATGGAGCCATCAATATCGGCGTTCATCAGGCTTGGTTGCAAGTTGGTGCTACTACTTACGGCAGTACACAACCCCGTCTGGGCGTTTTGTACCAATTGCCGCACGCGCAATCCTTGAAAGCATCATTTGCTACGATGACACAATTTATTCACTTATTAACAAATGATGGCGGTGGTTTTCCAACCGATTTGTGGGTTTCCACGACCGAACGCATAAAACCTCAAAATGCGTGGCAAATAGCATTGGGTTATACAAAAATGTTTAAAGAAACCTATCAACTTAGCATCGAAGCCTACTACAAGCGCATGAAAAATGTAATCGCTTACCAAGAAGGAGCCAGTTTTATTGACCAAATCGGAAGCAACCAAGCGTGGGAAGACAAAGTCACACAAGGAAAAGGAGAAGCCTATGGTTTAGAAGTTTTGTTGCGCAAAGACGTTGGCAAAACAACAGGTTGGTTGAGTTATACGCTGGCGTGGAACAACCGACAATTTGACGATATTAATGGCGGGAAAGTTTTCCCGTTTCGATACGACCGTCGGCACGACATTGCATTGGTTGTGTTACATAATTTTTCTGCGCGGATTCGCGGTTCCATTAGCTGGATTTTTGCAACCAGTAATGCTTTTACTTTGCCTAAATATGCTTATTCGCGCCCTCTGATTGACCCAAATTCAGGCGAATTGCAAGGTTTTTCGGCAATTGTTGAGTATGGAGAACGAAATGCCAACCGCCTCAATAATATACACCGATTAGATATAAGTATTGATTTTATAAAACAAAAGAAAAAATATGAACGCAGATGGAGTTTTGGACTTTACAATGCGTACAGCCGTGCCAATCCATTTTATGTAGATTTTCAAAAGAATTTTGTAGGAGACCCCAATTTATTGGTGCAACAACAGTTTCGAGTGACGGCGGTCAGTTTAATTCCTATCATTCCGTCCGTTTCTTATAATTTTAAATTTTAATTATTTCAAAATTATAATTATTAAAAATTCCTATAAAAAAAAGGCTTGATAAGCCCCCCCCCAGTATAAATCCATTTTTTAACTAAAAAAATAGTGCTTTTATGAAAAAATATCATTTTTTAATGCCGATTTTGAGCTTGTTGTTGCTGACGAATTGTAAAGGTCTTTTTGATTTTAACAAAGACATTGTTTTGGAGGAACAGCCGCCGAAAATGGTATTGATAAGCGACCTTGTGGTGGGTCAGTCTGATGCCTATGTTTTTTTGACGCGCACCCGCACGCCCAACGGCGTTGCGCGTTGGGATTTTAACGTGGGAGACACGATTTACAAAAATCCAACCAATCCAAATGATTTTTTAATCAATAAATTTCCAAATGTTATTGCCTATGATACGGTACGCAATGCCACCGTTTTGTTGTATGAAAATGACTCTTTAATCGCAACATTGCGTCAAAAACCAACGGAAGTGAAAGGCGTTTATAGTGCCGAGTTTAACAGACCGATTATGGAAGGAAAAACCTATAAAATCAAGGCGTATGCACCAGGTTTTGATACGATAGAGGCAACGCAACGTGCGCCCAAAAGCGTTCCGCTACAACAACTTCGTTTCCAAAAAGATATTTTCACTTTAAATAATTATCTATATGACGGCTTAACACTTCGGTTTCAAGACCCCGCGGGTTTGGGGGATAATTATAGTTTTACGGCATTTTGGACAGACACCAGTAATGCTGGATTGACGAATAACGTGGCAATTTATAAAGTAGAAAACATTGCAACAGATTATGATTTGTTGGCAGATAGACTTTTTGATGGACAAACCTTCAATTGGCAAGTTGGCATTGTCATTTCGGGCAACATAGGAAATAACTTTGGGCGAGTGAAGACACTTACGGTTCGTTTCCGCACCGTCAGCAGTGATTTTGAGGCGTATAGACGCAGTTATATTCAGCTACAAAACAGCATCGGCAACCCTTTTGTGGAACCATTTCAGCTGTTTTCTAACGTAAAAAACGGATTGGGCGTATTCAGTATGAGCGGACGAGAGACGACATTAACCGTGCCTTATCGTTGAAAAACACCATTTATACTGGGGGGTGGCTATTTTTTATTTTTATTTAATATTTTTTATATAATCTATTTTCAATTTGTCTGCAAGTGCTTTGAGATGGGTCTTCACCACATCAACATCTGCCACATTCGATTTCGGGATAATTAAACTTTGGCTTCCCTTGATTTTTAGATAAAAATATTGATTTGTCTCTGTAATATTTTCTATGATTGAAAATTTCATTTTCGTTTCGCTATAATCGTCAAAACAATAAATGCCATTTTCATCGAATATAATTTTTCGAGGTTCATCAAGTCTGTCTTTGTAAGTTTCGGCAATGAACTTTTTACAATGATTGTAATAACGTCGTTTCGCATAAATTGGATAAAAAATTGGTGTTAATATACCCAAAATAGCATAAGCGTACATCATCATGTCATTGCTTACGGTAAAAAATAAA
>JBJOPA010000422.1:0-5547 GCA_046051005.1 Bacteroidota bacterium | reverse complement strand
TCTATGGAATGGGAAAAATTCCGATGAGTATGACTTTTGAAGGCTGGAATTTTGATATTTTGGTCGGCATTTTGGCGATTCCTGTGGGGTATTTGTTGCAACAAAATGCAGCAAAATATCGAATTTGGGGCATTGCATTCAACATTTATGGCATCATTTCGGTGCTGATTGTTGCGATTACGGGCGGATTGTCGTTGCCGCAATTTTCGATTTTTTATGGAACGCCCAACCAAGCGGTCTTGGAATATCCCTATGTTTGGTTGCCTGCTTTTATTGTTCCTTCGGCATTGTTGTTTCATATTTTTTCGTTACGACAACACGATTTTTTTAAATAAATTATCATAATTTTAATTTATAAAAATAGGCATTTAGCGATTTTTAAGTCGTTAAATGCCTGTTTTTATGCTTGGATACTGGGGGGTAGGCTTTTTGATGATTTTTAAAACATTTTTCAAAAACAGGGCAGAAACAATTAAAAAAATATCAACGCAAAACATGGAAAATGACTTTTTTTGAAAATAAAAATATTTTTAATACAAACTTTAAAAAAAATATAAATTTCATCACGTAGGTTAAGAAAAGGCGCAGCGCGATTTCTGTTTTCATTTTATTGCTATCTTTGCATCGAAATTTATTTTACCGAATAACTATTGGTCAAAAAAAGTATATGAAAAAAGAAATTGAATTGCGGATTGCGCCCGAGTTGGCGCACGACGAAACCGCCATCAGAAACGCCGCCGCCGCAAAATTGTCGCTGCCCGTCGAAAAAATTACACATTGCAAAACCCTCCGTCGCTCGATTGACGCACGCGGTCGGGTGATTGTTTTTCAACTCCGCGTCGAGGTTTCGCTCGAAAATAGCCCCCCCCCCAGTATCGAAGCCGTTTTTTCCGAAAATTTTAAAAATGTTGCCGATTCGCCTGCCGTTCTCATCATCGGCGCGGGTCCAGCAGGCTATTTTGCGGCGTTGGAATGCTTGGAATTGGGCTTAAAACCCATCGTTGTGGACAGAGGAAAAGACGTTCGCGCCCGCAGACGCGACCTCCGCGCCATTCAACAACTCGGCGAAGTGAATCCAAATTCCAATTATTGCTTCGGCGAAGGCGGCGCGGGAACCTATTCCGACGGCAAACTCTACACCCGAAGCGTAAAAAGAGGTTCGATTGAAAAAACCCTAAAATTGCTCGTCGAACACGGCGCAACGACCGATATTTTGGTGGACGCGCACCCGCACATCGGCTCCAATAAATTGCCAAATGTGGTGGCAAATATCCGTGAAACGATTCTAAAACACGGCGGCGAAGTCCATTTTGATGCTTTGGTGACCGATTTTTTGTTGCACAAAGGCAAAATGTTGGGCGCAATTATCAATCAAGAAAAAGAAATTCGAGCCGAAGCGGTCATTTTGGCAACAGGGCATTCGGCGCGAGATATTTATTATTTATTGCATGAAAGAAATATTTTAATTGAAGCAAAACCCTTTGCGTTGGGCGTTCGCATCGAGCATTCGCAGGAGTTGATTGACTCGATTCAATACAAGCAACCGAAGCGTTCGGAATATTTGCCCGCGTCGAGTTACAGCCTCGTGTGTCAGGTGCGCGAGCGCGGCGTTTTCAGTTTTTGCATGTGTCCAGGCGGTTTGATTGTGCCTGCTTCGACCGCGCCCAACGAGTTGGTAGTGAACGGCATGAGCATGAGTCGGCGCGATTCGGCGTTTGCAAATTCGGGAACGGTGGTCGCCATAGAATTGCAAGATTTAGAACAAAATTTTGGATTAAAGGGCGTTTTCGCTGCATTAGAGTTCCAAAAACAGGTTGAACAAAATATGTTTCGGTCAGGCGACGGCACGCAACGTGCGCCCGCGCAACGACTAACGGATTTTGTGAGCCGAAAATTGTCCAAAGATTTGCCATCAACTTCCTATATTCCGGGCATTTTTAGTGCGCCGATGCACGATTTGTTGCCCCCCCCAGTATATCAGCGATTGCGCGAGGGCGTGCAACAATTTGGAAAAATGATGAATGGTTATTATACAGAAAATGCAAATGTGATTGGAACCGAAAGCCGCACCAGCTCGCCCGTGCGCATTCCACGCGATGCAACAACACTCATGCACCCCACGACAGCAGGGCTTTTCCCTTGTGGCGAGGGCGCGGGTTATGCGGGTGGCATCATTTCGGCGGCTATGGACGGGCAAAATGTGGCAAAAGCAGTGCATCAATTTTTAGAACAGCAATAAAATTAATAGATAAAAAATCAATATGGAAAATAATATGGTTTTTCACGCCGCCGATTCGCGTGGACATGCCGATCATGGTTGGCTCGATTCGCATCATTCGTTCAGTTTTTCGAGTTATTACGACCCCGAACGCATGCACTTTGGCGTGTTGCGCGTGCTGAACGACGACGATATTGCGGGCGGAATGGGTTTTGGTATGCACCCTCACGATAATATGGAAATTATTACGATTCCACTGGAAGGGAATTTGGCGCATCGCGACAGCATGGGCAATGCGGCGGTCATCAGACAAGGCGACGTGCAAATCATGTCGGCAGGAACGGGCATTTATCATTCTGAAAAAAATGACAGCCCCAAAGAAGCCGTCAAATTGTTGCAAATCTGGTTATTTCCAAAATTAAAAAATATTACGCCTAGATACGACCAAAAAACATTTGGCGTTGAGGCGCGAAAAAATCAATGGCAAAATGTAGTTTCGCCTTTTCCAGAACAAGATGGCGGCGTTTTTATCAATCAAAATGCGTGGTTTTCGCTTGGAAATTTTGATGAAAATCAGACGACAAATTATAAAATTCGTCAAAATGAAAATGGCGTTTATGTGTTTTTGATAAGTGGAAAAATTACCGTAAACGGAAAAACACTCCAAAAACGCGACGCTTTGGGCATTTGGAATGTTGACGAAATTGACATTTCCATTCAAGAAAATGCTGAAATTTTGTTGATGGATATTCCGATGGCTTTGTAAGTAAAAAAAGGGGTTTATACTGGGGGGGGCATTTTTTTCAAAAAAAATCCCCCGTCTCAAAAAATTGAGACAGAGGACAATCACTCACCTTCAAAACATGAAATCTTCAGAATATTCAATATTTTTATTAGAAAAACTTGCTGTGCGCGAGTTCAAATATTTCATTTAAAATAAACTTTAAGCAAAGTTAATATCTTTTATCTCATTTGTCAAGTGTTTTTTAATTTTTTTTTCAAAAAAAGTAAAAAAAGTTTATTTTTATTCCGATTTCAAGAAAAATCTTAACCTAAAAAAGGTATAAAACGACTTTTTAACGACAATTTACAACGTAATTAAAAAAATATACGAATATAAAAAAAGGTGCAAAAACGATATTTTCGCTTTTACACCTTTTTCATATCTATCTCTGTTATAATTTATTTTACTTCTTCGTAGGTTGCATCTTCGTAATTTTTGCCGCCGTCGCTGCTTTGTCCACCGTCATTTGGGGCTTCGGCAGTTGGGTCGCCGCCCGCATTTGCGCTGTTGTACATGTCTTGACTTGCAGCTTGCCAAGCAGCGTTCAAGGTTTCCATTGCCGTTTCGATGCGGGTCAAATCTTGCGATTTATTGGCATCTTTGAGTTCGGCGCAAGCAGTTTCGATGGTTGCTTTTTTGTCTGCCGAAATTTTTTCGCCATATTCGGTCAACTGTTTTTCCGTTTGGAAAACCAATGATTCTGCGGCGTTAATTTTTTCAGCAGTTTCGCGTACTTTTCGGTCGCTGTCGGCGTTCATTTCGGCTTCGTGCTTCATGCGTGCGATTTCGTCTTTCGACAAGCCCGTTGATGCTTCGATGCGGATATTTTGCTGTTTGCCCGTTCCTTTGTCGAGTGCCGTAACGCTCAAAATGCCGTTTGCGTCCATGTCAAACGAAACTTCGACCTGTGGAACCCCACGTGGCGCAGGCGGAATGCCGTCCAAAATGAAGCGTCCAACCGTGCGATTGTCGCGTGCCATCGGGCGTTCGCCTTGCAAAATATGGATTTCAACCGACGGTTGATTGTCCGCAGCCGTTGAATATACTTTCGATTTTTTAGTAGGAATCGTCGAATTTGATTCGATAACGATGTCATACATATTGCCCATTACTTCAATACCAAGCGACAATGGCGTTACGTCAAGCAACAAAACATCGGTCACATCGCCTGCCAATACGCCACCTTGAATGGCTGCACCAATGGCAACAACTTCATCAGGGTTTACGCCTCTGTTTGGTTTTTTGCCAAAAAACTGCTCCACCGCTTGTTGAATTTTCGGAATGCGCGTCGAACCGCCCACCAAAATCACTTCATCAATTTGCGCAGCCGTTTTTCCAGCGTCTTTCAACGCTTGACGACAAGGTTCGAGCGTGCGTTGTACGAGGACATCGGCAAGTTGCTCAAATTTTGCGCGACTCAATTTCACCACCAAGTGTTTCGGAACGCCGTCCACCGCCGTGATGTATGGCAAATTGATTTCCGTCTCCTGACCGCTTGAAAGTTCAACTTTTGCTTTTTCGGCAGCTTCTTTCAACCGTTGGAGTGCCATCGGGTCTTTTCTCAAATTGACGCGCTCTTGGGTTTGGAATTCGTCTGCCAACCAATCAATGATGACGCGGTCGAAGTCGTCACCGCCCAAATGCGTATCGCCGTTGGTAGATTTTACTTCAAAAATGCCGTCGCCGAGTTCCAAAACCGACACGTCAAACGTGCCGCCACCCAAGTCATACACGGCAATCGTCATGTCTTTGGTGCGTTTGTCGAGACCGTATGCCAACGCTGCGGCAGTGGGTTCGTTGATGATGCGGTGTACTTTCAAACCCGCAATTTCGCCTGCTTCTTTGGTCGCTTGGCGTTGCGAATCGTTAAAATATGCAGGAACGGTGATGACCGCTTCTGTTACTTCTTGCCCAAGATAGTCTTCGGCAGTTTTTTTCATTTTTTGCAAAATCATTGCCGACAATTCTTGCGGCGTATATTGACGACCATTCACGTTCACGCGAACGGTGTCGTTTTCGCCACGCTCGACGGGATAAGCCACCATCGTGAGGTCGCGGGCAGATTCTGAAAACCGATTGCCCATAAATCGTTTGACCGATGCAATGGTGCGGGTTGGATTCGTAATGGCTTGACGTTTGGCGGCTGCGCCGATTTTGCGTTCGCCATTGTCTAAAAATGCAACCACCGAAGGCGTGGTGCGTGCGCCCTCGTCATTGGCGATAACCACTGGTTCGTTACCTTCCATCACGGATACGCAAGAGTTGGTCGTGCCTAAGTCAATTCCAATAATTTTTCCCATTTCTTTTTCTTTAATTTTAAGATTTTAATTTTTATAAATTTCTTTCTTGATTTTCTCTTTTTACGTTTTTTCAATGCTTTTTAAAGAAAAACACGTCTTAAATTACTCAATAGTCGTTCCATTACTTTTTTTCGGCATTACAACTGACATTTTGTCACTTTTTTAAAAAAAATAATTTTTCATAAAAATAAAAATGACATTTTTGAGGTTTGACGTGACAAAATGGCTTTCAGATGCCCCCCCCC
>JBJOPA010000421.1:0-22026 GCA_046051005.1 Bacteroidota bacterium | reverse complement strand
TTTCTTTCTTATTATTTTTTAATTGGCAATTCGTTTACTCTACGCCCAACTTGATAGCCCAATCGCACGCCTTCTTCTGCGTCCATTCGGAAGTGAACGCCGAGTGGCAAACGGGAATAAGCATTTTCGTTGGCGGCTTCGTAGAACGATGCGAAAGCACGCGGGCGACCATTAAAATCGGTTCTTTCTTGATGGCAACGGTCGGTGAAGGAATAACTATATCCAAAAACGCTGCTCAATGCTTCTGCTGCTGCTGCGCCAAAAACCGAATGCCCCGAAGGATAAGCAGGAAATGAAGGCGTGCTTCCTAAAAAACCATTTGTTGTCAAGGGCGCAACATTCCAATTTGGGTCAATATTGCGGCGAATGTAAGAAGCGGGTCGTTCAATGTTGTACACAAATTTTGAGTTCCAACAAGCCACCGATGCATCGTTGAGTGAGAGACCTACCTTCATGGACATCAAAATCGCTTTTTCCAAATTTGCTTTTTCGGCTTCCAGAACTTGATTTCCAATGGCAATCCAACGGCTGGGCGGTGAAAAAGTGAAGCCCAACACATCATCGCTCCAAAATTCAGCAATCCAACGGTCTTCGGAGGTTTGTGGAGAAGTCAAGGCATAAACCTCTTGCGCTTGTGCAAAAAATGGCGAATTGCGGTCTTGGCTGAATGCCAACGGCGGACGCGCCAATTTGTCAGTTTCGCGGATAGCGAACGTGCGCACGCGACCCCAATACGGGAACATTGCCCGTTGATTGCCCGGTGGCGTGGGTTGCCATTTGCCTGGTCCTGTTGGTGGCGTGTAGTTGCTTGGGCGCGAGTCAAGATATTTGTCATGCCCTTCGAGGTCTGTTGCGGAATAAGCAAAAACGGCTTCGGCAACTTTCACCCCATATTCTCTCGAACGACGGAAAATGTCGGCAGGAATTTGATTGGAAAGCTCGCCATCAATTGCGCTTTCGAGCGATGCAATTTTGAACAAATCGCTGGCGCGGACATTCGGAAAAAACTTTTTGAACATCGTGCCGTACACCGCATTGACCACAACGCGAGGGTCGTGTTGGGCATTCGATTCTTTGGCAGGGATTTTCAAACCCTGATAGCGATTGGCGATGGATTGATAATCGGGCATGTCTGAAACCACCGATTCGTAAGCCGCCAAACCTACGTAGCCCAATGCACGCGCCGCAGGGCAAGGACGATAAACTTCGGCATAACGCTCTACTTCGAGGAACAATTCGTTCCAACGCCAGACAACTTTGTTGTCATAATCTTTTACGAATCGGTTTTCAACCACTTCGATAGGGTCTGGTTGACAGGCTGCCAATGCAAAAACAAAGGCGATAGTGGAAAGGCGCAAAATTCGCGTCCATGTGGTTTTGGTAATAGCTGCTAACATGGGTGCTATATAATTTTTAGATTAATGTAATTTATTTAGATATAATTTTTTGTAACAAAACAATAGCGCGTGTTTGTGCAATTTGAGTCGTTTCAAATATTACATCTAAAATTTATGCCAAAAAATAATAATTTAAAAAAACAAATAAAACTTGAATCGGAATTTAGGAAAAGTACAAATACAAAAACGTGGGCTTCAAAAAAACAGCGTTCATTGAGATGATGGAAAAATGTAAGTTACGTATAATTAAAAAAAATAAAGATTGAAACACAATGTGCTGTTCTTTGATAATGGTGTTGGCAAGATTGGATATACAAAAGGTGTCACAAAATTATCACCAATTTTTATATCCGACAAATATTTATGTCTATACTTATGATATTTGATGAAAAATACCGCAAAATTGGTAAGTATCAAAATGTTAAAAAAGACTTTTTATAGATGTTTCAAACATGATTAATAAAAATATATTTTTTGCATATTTTTATTAAAAAAGTGCAAAAAATAACTCAAAAAGTCGAAATATACTGGGGGGGGGCTATTTTTGAAAAATTCCTTCAAAAAAAATATCGAAACATTTAAAAAATGTCATAACTTTACGTTCTCATCTTTGTTTTTAATTTTTTTGGAGAGAAAAGTTCAATTCTATGCGCGAAACGCAATTTATAAAGCAAAATCAAGAAAAATGGGTTGCGTTTGAACAAGACCTTTCAGACGACTTTTCGCACAAAGATGCGGAGCAAGTTGCGGACATGTACGTACAAGTCACCGACGACCTTTCGCATGCCCGAACGTTCTATCCGAGCCGTTCGGTTCGGGTTTATTTGAACGGATTGGCACAAATGGTGACCACTTCGGTCAATTTGCGCCAACGTTTTTCGTTTCAACGGATACGCGCTTTTTTCATGGACGAATTGCCGATGGTCGTTTATCAGTCGCGTTTGGCGTTTGGTTTGGCGGTCAGTTTTTTCTTGATTTCGGTCGTCATTGGCTATTTTTCAAGCATGATGGACGAGGCGTTTCCGTCGCACGTCTTGGGTGACGGCTACGTGCGCATGACGCGAGAAAATATCCAATCGGGCGACCCGTTGGCAGTTTACAAGCAATCGCCCTTTGCGGAAATGACATTTGGCATCATGTTCAACAATTTGAAAGTGGCGTTTATGTATTTCATTCGAGGCATTTTTGCGGGCATTGCTTCTGCGGCTTCGTTGATGTTTGAGGGGGTTCGCGTGGGGGCATTTCTACAATTTTTCTCTCGATACGACCTTTTCGCCAAAGCAAATTTGACGATTTGGATGCACGGCACGCTCGAAATTTCGGCAATCATCATTGGCGCGGCGGCGGGCATGGTGATGGGGTCGGGTTGGTTGTTTCCAGGCACTTACACACGCCTTCAATCGTTTCAACTGGCTGCTCGTCGGGCAGTAAAAATTATGATGGGTGTAGTGGTCATGTTGGTCATTGCGGCGATTATTGAGGGTTGTTTGACTCGTTTTACCGAAGCGGGCGACTTGTTTCGAGGTTCTTTTATCTCGTTTTGGTTGATTGCAATTTTGGCATATTACGGTTGGTATCCGTTTTACAAAGCTCGCGTGGGAACTAAAAATCCCATTCGGAGCCACGTATTGCCGCCAACGACACGTTTTGCGATTAAATTTGACGCAATAAAATCTATTGGCGAAATTTTTTCTGAAACCTTTTGGCTCTTAAAAAATCATTTGGGCTATTTTTGCCGTGTTGCATTGTTGACGGGTGCGGGCTATTTGACGTTGGTTTATACTGTTTTGAACAATGTGAGATATGATAGAAATTGGTCAACCGTTTTGCAGATGCGTAGCTTTTTCCTGCAACAACAACAGGCCATGAACGAGTTTTTTAACAACAAAGACATTCATTATTTGTGGTTGCTCAATGGCTTTGCATTTTCGGTGATTGCCTATGCTGCGCTCATCGTCGTGATGCGACAAGAAAAAAATATGACCAAAACACGCACGCAACATGTGGTTGCATTTTTACAAATATTTGCCTTGCAAACGATGTTTTTTGGGTTAGCCAATTGGTGCGGTTCTGTGGTTACGTTTTTGTTGCTTTGGTTTGCGTTTAGTTGGCTGGGCATTGTTTTGGCGTTGTCTTATTTTGAAGGGAAAAATATTTTTGCGAGCATTGGTCGGGGTTTTCGCTTGTTAGGAAGCGATGCGGGCAGTGTTTTTTCGCTGAATGTGTTGGCAGCATTGTTGGGTTGGTTTTTTTACGGCATTGTTTCTTCGGGTTTTTTATGGATGCAGTTTGAAATGTTAGGTTGGAATTTTAGCTTTAAAAACGAAGACGGAAGCGCGATTGCAGCTGTTTTAGCGGCGAGTATTGGTATATTTTCGTTGTTTTTGACGGCTTGTTGGTTCTATCTTTCGTCGGCATTGCTCTATTTTTCGTTGAAAGAAATTCGAGAAGCCAACAGCCTCTACGCCCGTACACAAGCCGTCGGAACCGCCCGAAAAATCAGAGGAATCGCAAGAGAATAAAAAAAAACATTGAAAAATATCGAAAAGATGCCCCCCCCCAGTATCCAACCGTTATTTTTCTCTTTTTTGATAAAAAATATATATAGAATTTAATTTAACAACTTTTTGACTATTTTCACAACATAAAATTTTTGTTTTTAGCAATGAATCAACCAACACGTCTATTTGAATTGATGGAATATCAAGCGGCAAATTTTCCGCAGTCGCACTCCATTGGCGACACGAAATCTCATCTTTCGACCGCCGAAGTAATACGCCAACGCGACGCATTGAGTCGTGGTTTGTGGAATTTGGGCTTGCGTCGGGGCGACAAAGTTGCCAGTGTAACCCATGTTAACCGACCTGAATGGATTATTTTAGATTTAGCGATGCTTCAAATTGGGGTCATCAATGTTCCAGTCTATCCTACGATTAGTCCACGCGAATATTCGTATATCTTCAACGATGCTGCCGTAAAACTTTGTTTTGTCGGCGACGACCATGTGGGTTCTATCCTCAAAAAAGTGAAAGAAACCAAAGAAAGCGTACCGAGTTTGCAAGCCATCTACACGTTCGATGCCACAGACGCTGCGCTGCATTGGTCAGTACTTTTCGACAATTCGGCGGCGGGTATTACGCCTGAAATTGAGGCAGTTCGCAACCAAATTCAACCTGATGACTTGGCAACCATCATCTATACGTCAGGCACGACGGGCGAACCCAAAGGGGTAATGCTTTCTCACGACAATATTATTTCTAATGTGATGGCGGTAATGCCGCTTTTTCCGCTTGGCGCGGGCGAACGGGCGTTGAGTTTTTTACCGCTCAACCATATTTTTGAACGGGTGGCAACTTATTGCTATCAAATAAAAGGTGCGCAAATGATTTTCACAGGTTTGGAAACCATCGGTGATGATCTGAAAACAGTGAAACCGCATTTTTTCACGACCGTTCCGAGATTGTTGGAAAAAGTATATGAAAAAATTTACAACAAAGGTCTTGAACTCAAAGGTGCAAAACGTGCCTTGTTCTTTTGGGCAATGGGCTTGACGAACGACCATGAAATAGACAAACCGTATTCGGGTCTTCAAGCGTTCAAAAATAAAATTGCCGATAAACTCATTTTTTCAAAATGGCGAGAGGCGTTGGGCGGCAGCGTAAAAGGAATCGTTGTCGGCGCGTCGGCTTGTCCTGTGAAAATAGCGCGAACGTTTTGTTTTGCAGGCATTCCCGTGCGCGAGGGCTACGGAATGACCGAACTTTCGCCAGGTGTGTCGTTTAATATGTTTCAAAAAAATCAAGGATTGTTGGGTTCCGTTGGTCCCGTGATTGATAGGGTTTCAGTAAAAATTGATGCTTCTGATGGCAATTATCGCGAAGGCGAAGGCGAAATATTGGTAGCGGGTCCGAACGTGATGTTGGGTTATTACAACAAACCCGACAAAACAGACGAAGTGATTAAGGTGGACGAACACGGAACGCGGTGGATGTGTACGGGCGATATCGGTTGTATAGTCGAAAAAAATGGCATTCAGTTTTTGAAAATTACCGATAGAAAAAAAGAATTGTTCAAAACTTCGGGCGGAAAATATGTTGCGCCGTCGCCAATTGAAAGCAAATTGCGCGAAAATTTCTTGGTAGAACAGGCAATGGTCATCGGTGACGGGCAAAAATTTGTCGGCGCACTCATCACGCCTGCCGAACCCGCTTTGCGAAATTGGTGCGAACAAAACAACATTGCGTGGACAGATTTGGCGAATATTTTGAAGCATCAAAGTGTAATCCAAAAATATGAGGAAGTGGTTGAAAAATACAATCCAAATTTTGCGAAAGTAGAGCAAGTGAAAAAAATTGCGCTATTGCCCGATGTTTGGGAAGCCGTCAAAACAGACGGAAGACAAGCCGAACTCACGCCAACCATGAAGTTGAAACGCCGCGTCATTTTGGAACGCTATCAACAATTGATTGACGAAATGTATTCTTAAAAAAATATTACATAAATAAAAAAAACTGCGCGTAGAAAATGTTTCTACGGGCAGTTTTTTTATCGAAAATAGCCAAATATACTGGGGGGGGGCTATTTTTTATAAATTTTATTTTAATAAATTAATATCACCACTTTGTGTAATGTCAATTCCTGTTCGATGTTTATATTTTAATAAATAAATATAAACGCCAACAGGCATTTGTTTGGCGCGAGACCAACCGCCGTCCCACGCACGAGACGAGGCTTCGAGTGGTGAAAAATCGTTGGCTTCAAAAACCTGCGTTCCCCATCGGTCAAATATTTTAAAAGTTTCGATTTTGATGACTTCGTTGGGTTGTGCCGAGAGTTCGAGTATGTCATTTTCGCCATCGCCATTTGGCGAAAACGCATTGGGAACGAAGACCGAATAACAACTTTTGAACCCAATATAAGCCGTGTCTGATACAGAACCACATTGATTGGTGGCGCGCACCCAAATTTTTTCGTAGGGTTTGGTCGCCAAATAGAACGAACCACGCGAACTATCTTGCCAAACATAGCTCGTCGCATTTGAGGAATCGGCTTTCAGCAAATAACTTTGCGTATTTTCGGAACACAAAATAGAATCTTTTCCAAGCCCGAAATCGGGTGTTTTTTGGAAGCGAACGCGATATTCTAATGCAGCATAACAACCGCCGTTGGTGGCTAATACTTGATAATTGCCATCTTTTTTGACCCGCAAAGTGTTGGTCGAATCGCCTGTTTTCCAAATCCAAAGCCGCGTTCCGTTCAATATCGGTTGAATCGTGTAGGAAGTATCGTTACAAACGACGGTGTCTAGCTGAACGCCACTTTTTTGATTGTAAATGCCAACCTGAATCGTATCGGTCGCCACACACGTCCCTCGACTGATGGTTACGCCATAAACGCCTGCTTTGTTGACCGATAAGGAAGGAGAACGCGAGGAATCTGACCAAATATAATTTGTCGCATAAGGGTGAAATGCTTTTAACGTCAGCGCAGAATTGGTGCAAATGAGTGTATCACCGCCTAAATTAACAGACAAATTTGGTATTTTATCTACAAAAGCGGTGTCAAAAGCGACACAACGACCGTTGGAAATAATCACATTATACGTTCCCGAGTCGCGCACGACGAGGGTGGGCGCGGTGCTTTGGTCGTTCCAAAGATAGGAAATGGCTCCTGCCACCGTTCCATCTAGCACCAAACTATCATCAGGGCAAAGGAAAGTGATGCGCGGCAAACCCGGCGGGTCGAAAGTTTCTTCACCAATTATTTTCGACGCGCTGGCGGTGCAACCGTTAAAATCGGTTACCGTTACGCTGTATGTTCCGCCCGAAACGACATCAATGGAGCGCGTGGTGAGGCTATTTGACCAGCTATAACTGTCAAAACTGCCCGCATCTAAAACGATTTTTCGACCAGAACATACAAAGTCTGAGCCTTGAATGGTGAGCGTAGGATTGCCTTCGGTCACCGTTTTAGAAGCACTGCCCGAGCGCGTGCCGCCGTCTGTGACGGTCACGCCATACGTTCCGCCTGTGGCGACGAGTATCGTTTGCGTCGTTTCGCCTGTTGACCAATTGTAGGTGGCATAGTTGCCTGCATCGAGTGTCACGGCATTGCCATTACAAATGACATTGCTACCCGAAATGTTGAAAACAATGGGTTGCGCATTTAAAAAATGAACAAAAAACAGGAAAGTGAGGACAAATATTTTTTTCAACCGATTCACCGTAATTTTATTTTGTTAGTCTGAAAATTAATATTGATAAAAACTAATATTTTAATTCGTTTCTACAATGAAGGAAACGTTCATTGTGGAACTGCAAAATTAGCAATTCCTTTCGATATGCAGTTGTTTTAGAATTTTTTATAAAGTTTTTAAACGCTAAAATAGATGAAAAATTTTGTTTGCGAATCAAAAAAGACTACCCCCCAGTATAAAACCGCTTTTTGTAAAAAAAAAATCCTCGCGCAACACGTACGCGAGGATTTTTTTTTACAAAAATTTATTTTTTAATAAGCGAGTTTAAAACTTCTTTATTGACATTGACTTGATAAGATTTTATCAAATCTTCTGACCAATTTTTTTCTAAAAAGTCTTGATAATCTGCCACCGCAAATCCACGTGCTTCTTTGAGCAATTTTTGCGTAGTCGGAATTATTTTTTGAACTTTTTGGAACGTCGTCACATTGTCTTTTTTATCCATTTCATTGACACTCAAATTGCCTACTTTGAAACCGAGCGCGTCAATTTTTTTGTTGCGTCCTTTTTCAAAAGTTTCCAATCGGAACGAAACAATTTCTTTTTTTCCTTTTTTGTTAAATTTTTTCAACACATCTTGCGGCGATTTTTTTGCGGCATATTTCCGAATGGCTTCCACTTCATTTTTTGCGGAATCAATCACGGAATAAGTCACAATTTCAGCGCGTTCTTGCCAAACGTATTTGTCACGACGACCGTTAAAAAACTTTTCAAGACCCGTCGAATCTTGCGAAGCCTTGTCCCAAACGTTTTGTTTGATGGCTTCAAACAACAAAATTCCTTCTTCATATTCTCGCATCAATGCCTTAAATTCTGGATATTTGGTATCAAGTTGCCCTTCTTCGTAAGCCAACGCACGGTCGTCCATAAATTTTTCGGTCATCGTTTTGAATGTTTTCGACAACGATTTCGTTTGATAATAGCCGCCCACCCGTTCGTTTGGATTGCGCAACAAATATCCCAAAAATTCATTTGTTGTCACCGCGTTGCCGCCGAGTGTGAATACGGTGGTGTTGCCGTCCACAGTAGGGGTTTTCCATTCGTAGGTGGCAAAAGTGGTGTCAAGTTTAGACTCCAAATCATTCAATACTGCGGTATTAAGCGTAGCTTTATTGTCTTTTTTAATTTTGTTGAGCATCGCTTGACGCGCCACTGCAAAACGTCCATCTTGTTGAACCGCCGCTTTGAGTCGTGTTTTTTGAACTTCGAGACTTGCGATTGGTTTTTTCGATATACGTTTAATGATGTGATAGCCCAATCGCGACAAAACAGGTTTTGAATAGCCGCCATCTTTGTCAATGCCGAATGCAGCATTTTCAAAAACGGGTTCAAAACGACCTACGCCAAACGAGCCAAGATAGCCCGCACGCGGAGACGAATAGCCGTCTTCGGAAATTCGAGTTGCCAATTCGTCAAAGTTTGCGCCTCCCATGAGGGCATTGTACGTTGAGTCGGCGCGTTCTTTGGCGTTTGGTTGGTCAACGCCTTCTTTTACGGTGCGAATCAAGATATGTGCTACTTCCACTTCGCCGCGTGCCTCGCGAACATCATTTACAAAAACGATGTGATAACCTTGTGGTGTTCGCACAATATCGCTATACGAACCTTTGTTGGTGCCAAAAATCGCATTTTCTAAGGCATAATAACCATCTGGCAACATCGCAGTGATGTAACCCACTTCGCCGCCTTTGTCTTTGGTGGCTTTGTCTTCCGAAATTTCTTTCGCAATTTTTGCAAAAGATTCGCCTTTGTCGAGCCTCATTTTAGCTTCTTTGATGCGACCGTATGCCGCCATCGTATCGGTTGCGTTTGTGGCAGCGGTCACCAAGATATGGCTCACCAACACATCATTTGTCATGCGGCTGTGCGCTTGGGCGATGAGTTTGTCGGTCACTTCGCGGTCGGTCAAATAGGTTTCGGCAAGTTGACGACGATAGCCGCTCAACTCCTCGCGCAAGGTCTCGATGGTGTCGAGTTTCATGTCGCGGGCGCGTTTCACCTTCATCTTAAATTTGGTGTACAAATCTAAATATTCTTCTACACTGGCACGCGAATAATCCGCTTTTACGCCATTTGTTTTTTGATAGATGTAATTAAATTCAGACCGCGTTACGGGTACTTTATCTACCGTAAATAAAACAGGGTCGGTTTGAGAAAATGAAACATTTATCAAAACAATGTTTAGGAAAGCAAGGAGCAATAATTTCTTCATTGGTGTATTCCGTTTTTTTCTTATTTTTATTTTATTGATGTCTTTAAAAATTCTAAAATAATGTTAGCAATTTGAAACGCAAAAGTAAGGTGTTTCTATACAATTTCATACAAAAAAAATCATTTTTACCAATGATTTACCCTTTTTGATGTACTTTTTTGCCCCCCCCCAGTATCAAAGCCCTAAAATCATTGAAAAAGCCCCGTCGGAAACACAACGAGGCTTTTTGAGTGCCAATATGAAAAACTATAAATTTTATCTTGGCACATCAATTTTTTTAACAATTTCTTTGATAACTTCTTGGGTCGTGTAACCTTCCATCTCGCGTTCGGGCGTGAGGATAATGCGGTGGTTCAAAACAGGATAAGCCACATATTGCACATCTTCTGGAATCACAAAATCACGTCCTTGAATGGCTGCCACAGCTTTTGCTGTTTTCATAATTGCCAACGACGCACGCGGCGATGCACCCAAAAACAAGTCGCCATTGTTGCGCGTATTGTGGACAATTGCGGCGATATAATCCAACAATTCATCTTTGATATGCACTTTTTCTATGATTTGCTGACAGGCTTTCATTTCGTCGCTTGTCACCACTTTGTTGACATCATTTTTCAAAACTTGTTTAAAATCATTCTTAAACCGTCTCAAAATGAGTTGTTCTTCTGAAAGCGATGGATAATTTAAGTTAATTTTGAACAAAAAACGGTCAAGTTGTGCTTCGGGCAATTTATAGGTTCCTTCTTGTTCGATTGGGTTTTGGGTTGCCAACACCATAAACGGATAGCCCAATTGGTGCGTTTTGCCGTCCACCGTAATTTGGCGTTCTTCCATAACCTCAAAAAGCGCGGATTGCGTTTTTGCAGGAGCGCGATTGATTTCGTCAATCAACACTAAATTTGAAAAAATTGGACCTGCGCTGAACGTAAGTTCCGATGTTTTCATGTTGAAAACCATCGTTCCTACTACGTCAGTCGGCATCAAATCGGGTGTAAACTGAATCCGAGAAAAATCTGTATCCACCGTTTTCGCCATCAATTTGGCGGTCAAAGTTTTGGCGATACCCGGCACGCCTTCCAACAAAACGTGTCCATCGCTCAACAATGCAATCACCAATAATTGCATCAATTCGGTCTGACCGATAATCACCTTTGAAAGTTCGTTGACAATGGCATCGGACAAGTTAGAAACGCGGCTCACATCGAGTTGATTGCGTTCCCAACGCTGCGCGTCCCCCCCCCCAGTATATTCTTGATTTTCCATCGTTATTTTTTACTATTTTTTGAAAAATATGAGTTATTTACACTTTTTATAAAAATTTTGAATCAAATGATGCAAAGTCACCATTTCATTTTCCGTAACGCCTTCGCGTCCGTAAATGCGATTGCCAATCGAAACAATGCTGCCAATGGATTGTTCTGAAACGCCAGATTTTTGAGACAAAGTTTTCACAAAATCGGCATTCATTTCTCGTGACGACATATAATATCGTTCTCGAATAAACGTCTGAAAATGCTTGATTTTCATGGCGGACAAACTCGCATAGTCATTTTGGAGAAAATACATGCGACCAATATTTTTCACAAACTCCAAAGAAGTGTTGCTTTTTTGCGCCAAAATAGGAATAATTCGTTGCCGACGTTTGGCGCGAAACAACATATACAACAGAATGGAACCCAAAAACAAATACCAAGCCCAATACAAAGACGGTTGCGACAAGACATATTTCAACGGTCCACGACTGTCTAGACCTTCGTTTCCATTTCTGTAATCGTCGTTTTCACCTTGTGCGCGACGGTTCATGCTTTTGCCAACTTCTCTTGGGATGCGTCCTTTTTCGTCCCAAAAAATCGTTCCCGCAGGATTGAGATGTGAAAAAACTTTGGACGCATAGCGCAACCGATTGGAATCCACCAAGCTCCAATTCGTCAACGCGAGGGGTGTGGTGTAGAGATATATTTCTCCTTTTCCATATTTTATTTTTGCAAAATTGGTATGCGCGTCTCCCGTTCCGAGCGGAATGAATCGGCTATTGAGTTCGTCACAATTGGTTTCGGTGTCCAACCAATCCCAATGATAGCTGGTCGTATCGTAATTATAGGTTTTAAAAAGCGCAATCGGTTCGCGCTCGCTCAAATTTTGATGCAGCAAATTGAGTTTTAAAATGGTATCTCGTTTATATGCGTTGTTTTCATATTCATAAGCCCGCACTTCAAACGAATTGCAAATATTTCCGCGCACTTCCTTATAAAAATTGTAGGGAATAACGCTCGACGCAATGAACATCGTGTTTCCATTTTCGACAAAAGTTTTCATTTTTTGGACTTCTGCGCTGTCCAAATACAATGCTTCGCCTACAAAAACGTAGTTCGAGCCTTGCAAATTGTCGGGCAACGACCCAATAACACCCTTGTCGAGCATTTTCAAGCCACCTGCATATTTTTGTAATAATTGATGTAAAACAAAAGTTCCAAATGGGTTTTTATCGCTAGGTTTGTAGCTTTCTTCCCATCGCCAATTTTTTTTGCCGCTGCCGAGCCATACAAAAAAGCCTATCAGCGACAACACCAACAATCCAATGACGATAAAACTTTTTCTATTTTCGGACATATTTTTTGTTTCAATATTTTTTGCAAAGGAAAATTAAGCCTCGCGAATGCAGTTTGATAATCAACATTTTATGCAATATTTTTGTTTAAAAAAAACAAAGTATTATTGATTTGAATATCATGTGCTATTTTTTTTTCACAGAAAAAATGTTTTGTAAAGAATAGCATTGCAAAAATATGAATATTTTATCAAATTTATTTTTTTTCGAGCGAAAATAAATCTTTTTTTGTACTTTTGAACGAATTTTTTTTAAAAGAAAATAAAAAAATGGAAATTTTTTTCAAAAATACGCCATTGGGCATTGTCAAAGTCATAGGAGATGAAACGGCGATTTCGGTGGTCACTTTTGCCGACCAATCCGAGCAAAATAGCCCCCCCCCCAGTATCGAACCGCCCAAAATGGTGTTTACCTGTTTTGCGCAGCTCGACGAATATTTTGAAGGCTCCAGAACTGAATTTGACCTCGCGCTCGCGCCCGAAGGAACCCCATTTCAGCAGCGCGTTTGGCAGGAACTCCAAAAAATTCCGTTTGGCGAAACCATTTCTTATCTCACGCTTGCCATTCGATTGGGCGACAAAAAAGTCATCAGAGCCGCCGCCGCCGCCAATGGGAAAAACCCGATTTGGCTCATCGTGCCGTGCCATCGCGTCATCGGCAGCAATGGCGATTTGGTGGGTTATGCGGGTGGTTTGTCGCGCAAAAAATGGTTGTTGCAACATGAAAATGCCCAACCAGCTCCAACTGCCCAACTCACACTCACTTTTTGATACCCCCCAGTATTCAAACCATTTTTGAGATTTTTTTTGAAAAATTTATTTTTTTATTTAAACAAAATCCAAAAAAGGTTTAACTTCGCGTTCAATTTTGAACAACCCAATTATTTATAAACAAAAAAAACGGTTAGAGAAACATTACATAAATATTTTTGTTTTTATAGAAGATTACATGACACATAGCATTCGTTTTTAATAAAAAAAATAGACGAGCGCAAACGACAGCCCGCTATCAAAAACGGTGAAATTTTCAGTTGACTAAACCAAATTTTTTTTCGTAAAAAATCAATCCATCAGGAAAAAGATGAAGATTGAAAGCCTTTTTAGTACGTAATGAAGTATTCTACCTGTTTTAGGTAGTAATTAATAAAAGATTAACAAAAATTTGAATTATATAAATACGTAGATAATATAGTTTGCCCTTACTTTTACGTTTATAAATTCAAAAAATGCCACCCCCCCAGTATGGGAACGATATTTGGAACAATTTTTTAAGTATATTTTTATTTACTATATTTTTTTATTCAATCACATTTTTTAAATTTTTTTTGAAGGGCATCATCATGTTAAAGAAAATTCAGCGTTTACTCGACCTCAACAATTTCGGCGACCAACATCGTCGTCCGACACCCCAAGACCGCAAGGGCAAATTTTTATCTACCTTTCAATCCTTTCGTACTATGGGTTTTAATTTTAGAAAATTGGATTTAAAAAACAAAGCATTGACCTTATTGGGCGTTTTGGCAGTAGCCAAACTTTGCCTTGCGCCGAATCAGACGGGAGAATTTAGCACGCCGCCGGGTTTCGACGAACCCGCAGTTGAACAAGCGCAACGCCTCTTGCGAAAAGTGTATCCGACAGGTTCGGTCGCACATGAGTTGGCAACTTTGGACGCAACGTTTGCGCAAAACGTAGGAAATCCATGTCAAATTAGCCGCGACCAATTGCGTCAGTACGCCAACAAACAAGGCATCAGCGAATGGGAAATTGGTGGCAGCATTGACAATCCCGTGAGCAGCGTGACCGATGCAAATGGCAACACAACGTATGCAAAGTATTTTGTAATTCACGATACGAGCTATCCGCGTTACAAAAAGGAAATTCCGTCAAACATCAACGACGAGTCTTGGGAGTGGAACAATTTGACGAGTTATTGGAACTCGCCAGTTTGTCATCTCTATGTCAATCGGGTTGGGCGTTCCAAAACGATTACGCCTTTCGACGGCGGTGTGATGGCTACGAAAATGGAGCGTTATATTTTGGGCGATGCGTCAAGTCGCGGACTTTATTTGCATATCGAACTAATTCAGCCGCGTGCGCCTGCAAAAGGTCATGGTAGAAACAATGACGTTTCTTCGCCAACACCCGGTTTCAGCGAAGCGCAGTATCAACGTTTGGCATTGCTCTACATCACGGCGAGTGTCAGAAAAGGTGAATGGTTGATTCCAGGTTTTCACGCTTGTATTGACCACGGCATTCGCAACGCGCACGACGACCCGCAAGGTTTTGAATTGCAGAAATTTTTAGATGCCATCACCGTGATTAGAAAAGATATGGTGGGCGTTTAAAAAAAATGTAAAAATTTTGACATTTTTGTCACCAAATTTGCAACGATTAGTCAGAAGATTGTATCTTTGTTTTAAGAATGATTTTTTTGTTCTTTAAAGTATTTTTAGAAAAATTATTAACTTCATTTAAAAAAAATGTTCAAAATGAAAAAAGTATTTTTGATGTTTGCTTTTGCGGGTTTCGCAACATTGGCAACTGCTCAAACTGCACCAACTGCTGACGCAAGTGCAACAAAAAAAGAAACTAAAAAAGCATGTTGCGCAAAAGGCGACAGCAAAGCTTGTTGCAAAGGTGGCGAAGCTAAATCGTGTAGCCACGACGAAGCAAGCAAAGCGACAGCTAAAAAATCTAACAAAGCGGTTGCAACAAAACAAAAAAGATAATTTCGCAAGCAATTAAGAAAAAATCTTTTTTGAAAAAAAATGACGAAACATCTTTATGTTGTTTCGTCATTTTTTTTTCAAAAGTGCCAAATATACTGGGGGGGGGCATTTTTTGGGTATAAATTTTATTTTTTGAAAAGCTACAAAAACATCGTAAATTTGCGGCGATTTTTAAAAACTAAAAATATATTTTTTATTTAAAATTCAAAAAAAATAAAACTAAATGTGTTTTATTTTTTAGAATTAATTTTTCTAAAATTTCTAATGAAAAGAAGAACAACTATAGCGGCAATACTTGAAGGTAGTTTTGTTGGACAACAATTGACGGTGATGGGTTGGGTGCGTTCGTTTCGCAACAACCAATTTATACAACTCAACGATGGCTCGGCTTTTGGCAACCTACAAATTGTGGTTGACATGAATGCGATGTCGGAAGAAACATTGCGTCGTATTACGACGGGTGCGGCGATTCAAGTTGTTGGCGAATTGACGGCATCGCAAGGCAAAGGTCAGACGGTAGAAATCATTGCATCAGCGGTGGAAATTTTAGGTGACTGCGACCCATCCACTTTTCCACTTCAACTCAAAAATCGTCCAAGTTTAGAATATCTTCGAGAGATAGCGCATTTGCGTTTTCGTACCAATACGTTCAGCGCAATTTTTAGAGTTCGCCACGCATTGAGTTTTGCTATCCACAAATTTTTTAGCGACGGTGGATTTTTCAATATGCACGCACCTATCATCACGGCAAGTGATGCGGAAGGTGCAGGTGAAATGTTTCGGGTGACGACGCTGAACTTTGACAAGCCCCCGCGCACGGAATCGGGCGAAGTTGATTTTAAAGAAGATTTTTTTGGACGCTCGACGCACTTGACGGTTTCGGGTCAACTTGAAGCGGAATTGGCAGCATTGGCACTCGGAAAAGTTTATACATTTGGTCCGACGTTTCGTGCAGAAAATTCTAATACGACGAGACACCTCGCCGAGTTTTGGATGATAGAACCAGAGGTCGCATTTAATGACCTTACCGATAATATGGATTTGGCAGAAGACATGCTGAAATATGTCATCAAATATGCACTCGAAAATTGTAAAGAAGAATTGGCTTTTTTGACACAACGTTTGTCCGAAGAAGACAAACAAAAACCTCAAAATGAGCGCAACGAAATGTCTTTGATTGAAAAACTTGAATTCGTGTTGGCGAATGATTTTGAACGTTTAACTTATACGGAAGCGATTGAAATTTTGAAACGCTCGAAACCAAATCAGAAAAAGCAGTTTAAATATCTCATCGAAGATTGGGGCGCAGATTTACAGTCAGAACACGAGCGTTATTTGGTTGAAAAACATTTCAAAAAACCCGTAATTCTGACCAATTATCCAAAAGAAATCAAGGCGTTTTACATGCGTCAAAACGACGATGGAAAAACGGTAGCGGCAATGGATATTTTGTTTCCAGGAATTGGTGAAATAATTGGCGGTTCACAACGGGAAGAACGGCTCGAAAAACTGACGACTCGAATGAATGAAATGCACATTCCAACCGATGAAATGTATTGGTTTTTAGATACGCGCCGTTTCGGAAGTTGCCCTCATGCGGGCTTCGGTTTGGGCTTTGAACGTTTGGTTTTGTTTGTTACGGGCATGACAAATATCCGTGACGTAATTCCATTTCCGCGTTTTCCGGGCAGTGCTACTTTCTAAAAGTTCTACGTGGAACGTTTTCGCTACCCCCCAGTATAGCTACAAAAAAGAGTGTTTGTTCCACGTGGAACAAACACTCTTTTTTTATGGTTCTTTTTAAAAGTTATTTAACAACCATGTTTTAAATGGTTCATAATCCGTACCCATTTCTATACTTTCTTTTTTTAAAGATGCTAATTCTGCCAAACGTTTTGGCACTTCAATTGGGCGATTTAGGATAGATTCCATGTCGGGTAAAAATTTAGCAGGATGCGCCGTCTCTAAAACGATACCTTGAACATCGTTTTTTTGCTGAAATTCTCGCAAGGCAAGGTATCCAACTGCGCCATGTGGGTCTATCGTATAGCCAAATTTTTCATCAACTTCTTGAACGGCTTGCCTAGTTTTTGCATCATCATAGGCATATCCAACGATATGTTCTTTCATATTGTTCCACGTAGAACTTTTTTCGCCACCGTACATGTCTGCCATTCTCGCAAAATTTGATGGATTTCCTACGTCCATCGCATTAGAAAGTGTTCTTACTGACGGTCTTGGAACGTAGTTTCCAGAGTTTAAATAACTAGGGACAACATCGTTTGCATTCGTAGCTGCCAAGAGCTTTGCAATAGGTAAGCCCATTTTTTTTGCAAAAAGCCCTGCGGTGAGATTCCCAAAATTTCCTGAAGGAATAGAAAAAACAATAGGCTTTTCTTTGTTTTTGAGCTGCTTGAACGCTTCAAAATAATAGAAAGATTGAGGGATAAGACGAGCAATATTGATAGAATTGGCAGAACTCAAACGAATTTTTTTAGTCAAATCATTGTCTAAAAAAGCATTTTTAACTAATGCTTGGCAATCATCGAATGTTCCATTGACCTCCAAAGCTGTAATGTTTTCCCCTAGTGTAGTCAATTGTTTTTCTTGTAAATCACTAACTTTCCCACTGGGATATAAGATGACAACTTTTATCCCTTTGGTTTTATAAAAGCCTGAAGCAACTGCCCCCCCAGTATCACCAGAGGTTGCCACTAAAATAACCAATTCCTCTTCATTTTTTTGGTTGAAATAAGACATTAGTTGCGCCATAAATCGCGCACCAAAGTCTTTAAATGCCAAAGACGGTCCATGAAATAGCTCTAAAATATGGGTATTTTCATCTAATGAATGGATAGGTGCAGGAAAGTCTATCGCATTTTCAATGATATTTTTAAGGTCATTTTCAGGGATTGCGTCTTGCATAATAGATTTTGCAACCTCAAAAGCTATTTCTTGGAAAGAATATTTTTCAATATTTTGTAAAAAATCGCTATTCAAATGAGGAATTTCACGGGGCATAAACAAGCCATTGTCGGGCGGCAATCCTCTAAAAATAGCCTCTTCAAGAGAAACAAAATAGTTGGGGTTTTTAGTACTGTATAATTTCATTGATAAAAATTGGTTTTTATATTGAATAAAAAAAGTTCTACGTGGAACAATATAGGTGTTTAATATAAAATTGCACCTTCTTGATTGATAGGAGATAGGTAAACTTGATGTCGAATTTTATGCTTTTCATACACTTTTCGCATGGCATCGGCAGCTTTTTCAGCGGCTAAACTATTTTGAGAAAGCGCAAAAATCGAAGGACCTGAACCCGAAATACTACAACCTAGTACACCAAATTCGGATAAAGCTGCAGCTTTTACCTCTTCAAAATGAGGAATTAATGCCGCACGCTGTGGTTCAATGACGACATCTTTTAGACTTCTGCTGATGAGTGGAAAGTCGGAATTATACAAACCAACAATAAAACCACCCAAATTTGCCGACTGTTCTACCATTTTTTTGAGTGAAACTTCGGTACTCAAGATGCCACGTGCATTCTTCGTTAATACTTCAACGTGCGGATAAATGACGGTTGCGAATAAACCACGTGGAACATGGAGCCGATGTACATCACAAGTTTCGGAATCTCGAACCAAAATAATGCCTCCAATAAGCGATGGCGCAACATTATCTGCATGTATTCCGCCACTTGCAATAGCTTCTCCTGCGAGTGCAAATGGGAGTAGTTCACGCTTGGAAAGCCCTGATTTTAGCAGTTCACTTGCTAAATATGCTCCCGCTGCGGCACTTGCGGCACTAGAACCTAAGCCACTTCCAAAGGGCATTTTCTTGTGTATTCGCATTTCTATGCCCCAGTTTGTTTCTCCTAAATGCTTCAAGACTTCCAACGCTGCTACGCCTGCGGTGTTTTTTTCTGCTTCTTTGGGTAGTTTTGCCCCAGTAATTTCTACAATATGTACCCCTTTTTCTGGGACAAGTCTCCCGATAATTTCGTCACCAGGTTTTTCTAACGCACAACCCAACACGTCGAAACCCACGCCAATATTGCCAATTGAGGCGGGTGCAAAAACTTTTATTCCGTTTTTCATTTTATGATGCTATAATTTCGCGATTAAGATTTATATAAAATTGCGTTGTTCCACGTAGAACAATGTAATTATTGTCTAAAATATTTGGACAAACTTACACGCAAAGGTCGCGTAAATTTGCCCAAATATTTACTTTTTTTTAGAAAAATACTAATTTTTTGAACCGCCGATAGTAATGATTTCTGCAAAAATGCCTGCTGCCGTTACTTCCGCTCCCGCGCCTGGACCGCGAACAACCAAAGGACGTTCACGATAACGCTCGGTCGTAAATACTATCATATTGTCACTTCCGCTCAATTGCGCGAAGGGGCTTTTGGCATCTACGACTTGTAACGAAATACGCGCTTTGCCATCTTCAAGACTTGCAATCATACGGAGATGCCCCCCCCCAGTATCTGCCGCTTTTTTTAGCGTTTCAAAGTGGGTGTCAGATTTTTCGAGTGCGTCTAAAAAGTGAGCTACATTAGGCGCGTCAATACACGATTGAGGTAAAATATTCTCAACAATTACATCGCCACTTTCTAATGGAAAACCTGCCTCTCGTGCGAGAATCAAAATTTTTCGCCTTACATCGGCACCACTCAAATCGTCTCTTGGGTCTGGTTCGGTATAACCCAACTCTTTTGCAAGCATTACGATTTCACTAAACTTTTTATCGGCTTTAAAATTATTAAAAATAAAAGACAATGAACCTGACAAAACCCCTTCAATTTTTAAGATTTGGTCACCCGACGCAATCAAATCACGAAGCGTAGAAATGACGGGTAAACCTGCACCGACATTGGTTTCATATAAAAAAGAAACCCCGCGTCGCCGTGCGATATTTTGCAGGTTTTGGTAGTTCGCAAAGTTGCCTGAATTTGCAATTTTATTGGGTGTCGAAATCGCAATACTGCTGTTCAAAATAACATCATATTTTTCAGCTACGTTTGCGTTGGAGGTATTGTCTATAAAAATAGAATTTGGCAAATTCGATTTTTGTGCAAACTCAATGAATTTTTCTAAATTCATCGCAGTGGCGTTTGCCAAATCTTCACGCCAAGTATTCAGAGACACCCCCCCAGTATCTAGCAACATTTTTCGACTATTTGTTAGACCAACTACTTTTATTTCGAGTGAACGATGTTCTTTCAAAAATTTTGCATTGCGCTCAATTTGTTCCAGCAACGTAGAACCAATCAAACCAACGCCGACTACAAACAGATGCAGGGTTTTTGTGTCAGATAGAAAAAAGGCTTCATGCACCGCATTGAGTGCTTTCGATTCTTGATGACTCGGGATAACTACTGAAATATTCAACTCCGAAGAACCTTGCGCTATCGCCACACAATTGATACCATTTTTTCCCATCGCTGCAAACAAACGCCCTGCAATGCCTGGACGGTAGCGCATGTTTTCACCGACGGCGGCTATCACGGCAAGGTTGTCTTCAATCTTTAATTCATCAATTAAATTAGATTTAATTTCATATTCAAATGCAGATTCAACCGCTCGTTTTGCCAACTTCGCATCACTCGGAGAAACAGCAAACGTAATCGAACTTTCTGACGAACCTTGCGTGATGAGAATCACGTTTACTTTCACCGCCGCCAAAGCACTGAACAAACGACCTGCAACCCCGACAGAACCAAACAAACCACTCCCCTGTAATGTCAACATCGAAACGTTAGAAATCGAAGAAACCCCTTGCACATCGGGCGCGGCAGGATTCGAGGCTTCGGAAATAAACGTTCCTATAAAATCTGGATTAAAAGTATTTTTTATATACAAAGGTATTTTCTTTTGAAATGCGGGTTGCAACGTTGGCGGATAAATTACCTTTGCGCCAAAATGTGACATTTCCATTGCCTCCGCATAAGTCATCGTCGGAATTGTAAATGCCTTGTTGACTTTGCGCGGGTCGGCAGTTAACACGCCATCTACGTCTGTCCAAATCTCGATGACCGAAGCCTGCAAGCCCGCCGCTAAAATTGCTGCCGTATAATCAGAGCCGCCCCGCCCGAGTGTGGTGGTCAAACCTAAATCGAGTTGTTTGTTTTTTCCTCCATTTTTCGCGGAGCCGATAAAACCAGTTACAACTTGAATATAATTTTTGTGAAGATTATAATACGTTTGTATATTTTCATTTGTGGTTTCAAAGTCAACTTTGGCGGCACCAAAATTTTTATCCGTTTTAATAATTTTACGGGCATCGAGATATTCGGCGGGCATGCCGTTGTTGCGGAGCGCGGCGGCGATGATAACATTCGCTGTGCGTTCGCCGAAACTGACGATGTAGTCAAGTGTTCGTGGCGAAGCCTCACGCACGAGATACACGCCGCGCAAAATATCAAGCAAAGTTGCGCAATTTTCCTCGACCGCCTTTCGCGCTTCTGAAAAATGCCCCCCCCCAGTATCAAGGGCTTCAATTGCCGCTTGATGTCGGGATTTGAATTGCTCGAACAAAACCATATACGCAGCATCGTGTTCGGAAGCCAAACGCGCCATGTCGAGCAATGAATCGGTGATGCCACCAAATGCTGAAAAAACAACGGTAAAGGGTTCGCCAGACGCATGATATTTTTTTAGAATTTCAACAATCCCATTTATGCGTTCAGGCTTGGCGACGGACGAGCCTCCAAATTTTAATACTTTCATTCTGTTAAAAAATTTGACAATTAATGGTTTTTAAGCCACAAAATTAATGGTTTTTTTGAATAGCCGTATTTGAATTTCTCAAATCAAC
>JBJOPA010000420.1:0-32812 GCA_046051005.1 Bacteroidota bacterium | reverse complement strand
GAACAAAACGTTTAAGATTATCTTTTTCATTTTCAAAAATAGATTTATATTTTTTTATTTTAATAAATTAAATATGCAATTAAAATTGATTCTGATGTAAAGATGCAACGGTTACCAAAATTCCATATTTATTTTTAAAAAATATTTGCAAACCAATTGTTAATCACCTCAAATTTGAGGTGATTAGAAAGCCCCCCCACCCTCCAAAGGGGGGATATGCTTGTCCCCCCTTTGGGGGGTGGGGGGACTTTCCAATGAAACAAGATTTCTGATTTCGTGATTAGAAAGGTTTCCAATCCAGCTTTCGCCTGCTTCGAGGCTGAGGTCGGCGAGTTGTTTTTTGGATTCGAGCATGGCATCAATTTTTTCTTCGAGGGTTCCGCGTGTTATCATGCGAGAGACAAAAACGTTCTTTTTTTGTCCGATTCTGAAAGCGCGGTCGGTGGCTTGGGCTTCGATGGCGGGGTTCCACCAAAGGTCGTAATGGACGACGTGATTGGCGGCGGTCAGATTCAGTCCCGTTCCGCCTGCTTTCAGAGAGAGGATAAAAATGGGCGAATCGTCGGTTTGTTCAAACGTTTCTACCATTTGGTCTCGCTGCGGTCTGGTGTTGCCGCCGTGTAGGAATTGTGGGACAAATCCGTAGCGTTTGGCTAAAATGTCTTGCAAAATGTTGCCCATTTGTTGGAATTGGGTAAAAATTAATACTTTTTCGCCAATTTCAATAATGGCATCAAGGGTTTCTAAAAGGAGTTGTAACTTTCCTGAATCTTCAATTTGCGCCGTTCCATTTTTCAAAAATTGGGTTGGGTGATTGCAAATTTGCTTTAAATTCATCATCATTTTCAACACCAATCCCTGTCTTTCGATGCGCGAATTTCCATCGTTTTCAATGACTTTTAAAGATTCATTGACCACGTTTTGATACAAACTGATTTGCGTTTTATTCAAAACGGCATATTGATTGGTTTGGATTTTATCGGGCAAATCTGAGATAATATTTTTATCCGTTTTCACCCGTCGCAAGACGAAAGGTCTGGTTACGCTTCTGAATTGCTCGATTTTCGTTTGGTCGCGTTCATTTTGAATGGGTTTGGCAAACTGCTCATTAAAAAATCGAACACTTCCTAAAAAACCTTTATTCGTGAAATCAAAAATAGACCAATATTCGCTCAACCGATTTTCTACGGGCGTGCCACTCATCGCGATTTTTATGTTGGCGACCAGACTTTTCACGGCTTTGGTTTGTTCCGTTTCCGTATTTTTAATGTTTTGAGCTTCGTCAATGGCGAGTAGCGTCCAGCGTTTGCTTTTCAGCAATTCCAAATCGGTTCGCACGGTTCCGTAAGTGGTCAAAAAAACGTCTGGATACTGGGGGGGGAGCCTCCGAGCATTTCCATGAAAAATAAAAGTGGTCAAAGACGGCGCAAACTTTTGTATTTCTTTTTCCCAGTTGCTCAACAACGTAGTTGGCACGACAACGAGGGCAGTTCCAAAATTATTTTTGCTATCTTCTTTAATTTTCAAAATTGTTGTGATGACTTGAAGGGTTTTTCCCAATCCCATATCGTCCGCCAAAACGCTTCCGAATCCTAATCTTGCGTTTCGGTAGAGCCATTCAAAACCTCGTTTTTGATAAGGTCGCAACGTCGCTTTTAATCCTGCGGGAAGCGGCACGTCGCCGAGTTCGCGCAGTTCGCGCATGAGTTTTTTCACGTCGTCGGTCATTTGCAAACCGACTCCTTCGTAATCTTCCGCCAACAAGATTCGCAACGTTTCATTGGCATCAAATTGTGGTTTGGTTTCCAATTGTTTTAGAATTTTTTTGGCTTCTTCTGGCTCGATGAGCAAATATTGCTGATTGATGCGCACGATGCCGCTTGTTTTGTTCAACAAGGCTTCAAAATCGTCTTTGGTCAAGGTTTTGCCCTCCCCTATCGCGACTTCCCAACTAAAATCAAGGAGTTCATCAAGAGATAAATAGGAAAATGCGGTTGCTTCGCGTTGTTGTTTTACGCGCAATGTCACTTTTGGACGCACCAAATGTTTGAGCGCACGCGGCAACAAAATTTCTACGCCCAGCAATTGTACAACTGGCAAAACCTTCATAAAAAAATGATATAACTGGGCGGAATCGAAAAACAAGGCGGCTCCTTTTGTCCCTCCTTTTTTTTGCGTGGGGGCAGAAATCAAGGCTTCAATATCTGGAAAATACTCTCGCAAACGTTCTACATCTCTCAAAAAACTAATCCAGTCGTTGGTATGTTGACTTTCTGCGGCGAAGTCTTGAAAACTCACCAACGACTGCAATTCGCTGCGTTTGTCGCGTACGAGTAGGCGCAACAAAAAGTTTTCGCCTTTTTCTTCGACCTGTAAAACGGGAGCCAATTGGCTGTTCGAGAGATAGAACCGACTCAGCCATTGATGAATGGCGGC
This sequence comes from Bacteroidota bacterium, assembly GCA_046051005.1. GTDB lineage: Bacteria > Bacteroidota > Bacteroidia > Chitinophagales > Saprospiraceae > JAAFJT01. Next base: position 30,376 of record JBJOPA010000420.1, on the reverse strand, counting down.
AGGCGTTTCTGTTCGCCCAAATGCGGTGAAACTGACGGCACGCTCGAAGAAAAAGAGGTCAAAAACAGAATCTTCTTGTTGTTTTTGTGGAGTCCATATTTCCCAAAATGCGGCTTTCACGCGATTGCCGATGAACAACGAGGCAACCGACAAAACCGTTTCCGAAGCGTTTTGGGTGCGCAAAATGTCGCCTTGTTCGACAAAAATGAGCGGTTGTGGCACAAGGGCGGCAATGGATTGGGCAATTTCAGAGACATTTTTGTCGAGCGTAGCGGGAATGTAGCGCATTCGATAAGTCGTTTCTCCCGTCCGCAGGAGTTGGGGAATGAACGCGCCGCGCTGCAATAATTTTTCTGAAAACTGGAAAATACGCCACAAAGCCGCCCATTGCGGTGCAAAAACGAGGTCTTTTTCTTCTGTTTTTTGAAGGAGTTGGAGGAGTTGTTCGAGCCGTTCCAAGTTGATTTGTCGCCCGTTTTGAAGGATAATCAAGGCTTTGCGAAGCGAAAAGTCTTCCCAAATCCAAATTTCTACTTGTCGAATGGTGTTGATGGCAAAGGCTTGGGCAAGTTGCGCGGGCGTAGGCTTGCGCGCAGGAAGGCGCAACGGCGTGGCTTTGGTTTCTGCAACTTTGAGCGGTTTAGCGGCGTGGCGATAGGCTTTTTCGAGAAACGTCTTGAAATCGGATTCATGGAAAAGTGGCATGTCAGACAGCGAAGCCAACAAGGTTTCGCCCGTTTCTGCAATTTTTGAAATGTCAAAATTTGGTTTTTCGACAATTGTTTTTTGCCAATGTTGAGGCAAAATTGTCAAATTTGGAAGTGAAAGTGGGATTTCAACCGATGTTTTTTGCCCGCTTTGTTGGCGGCGTTGCAACCAGTTTTGAAAGTCTTGCCCGCGTAGTTCAAAGACGAGAAATGGATTTTCATCAATTTCTTGCGTCAATTTAAACAAGGCGGCTGCGCTGTGTCGGCACGGCACGGCGGCTTCGGAACAATTGCATTTCAACGTCCATTCGCTCCAAGATTTTGCAAAAATATGCCCCCCCCCAGTATCCGCGACCTCCGAAAGGGCTTCGGGAAGCTGTTTGTTGACGAGTTTTGCCAACATCATCGGGTTTTGTTCGAGCGCGGTTTCAAAGAAGCGTTTTTGTTGTTCTTCAAAAGGCAACAGCGAAATTTTGACTTTGTGAGCAGGCGCAAGTTCGCCGTCTGTGACGTTGGCACTGACGATTCCGTTTTTGATGTCAATAGATTGGACTGCGCCTTTGTTGGCGAGTGTTTTGCCGCGTGGCAATCGGTTGGCTGCGTCTATGTCAAGTAGCGATTGGAGGAAACAGTTGCCCCAAAATGTTTTTCCGTATTGCGGTCTGATTGCCATTTCTTTCTTGTTAATCTTTTTTTTGCTGAAACGAAGGCGCAAATTTGAGGCTTTATTTCAAGAAAAAAGAATAAATTATTACTCAAATGATATTTTCTTTTTAAAAAACAAATTATTTTCAAACTAATTGTAATTAAAGTAAAACAAAATTGCTTCTTGCGCTATTTTTAGCATTTTATTTTTATTGAAAGAAAATAATGTTTGAGTAATAATTTAAAGAAATAAAATTTTATTTGTCACAAATAGATTTTGATATGGTTTTATAATTACAAATGTTTTCATTTTGGCTACAATTTTGCTAAAAAACTGTTGAATATACTGGGGGGTGCATTTTTTTTAAGAATTTAAGTAAATTTTAAAAAAAAAATGACATGTAATTTATTGATATTTTATATCTTTGCCATGTTAAAAACAAACTAGATAATTTCAACCCATATTCATGCAACCAAAAATTGCCGTCTTTGCCAATATGAAAGTAATTTTTTTATAGCCAATTATCTATCCATTTTTTTTTCCCGATTCTTACTTTTTCTACTCGTTTTCAGTCACAACGTATGCAATTTTCACAGTATTTGTTTACTGTGTAAACATAAACCATTATTATTTATTTTTTTTAAAAATCAATGTTCTTACTCATGAAAAAAGCTCTTTTACTTTTTTGCTGTTCGACGCTGACGACTGGTATTTTTGGGCAAGCGGCGGCAGACACGGCAGTTGCACCTGCAAAAATTCATCATGGCATTGCAGTTGGCTTGGCAAGTGGCGCGTTGGGCTATGGCGGCGACGTGGCATATCGCTTGTCGAAACGCTTCAACGTTCGGCTTGGTTACAGCACTTTTTCGTTCAATACGACGGGTTACGAACCCGATTTCAAGGCGTTGGGTTTTGGCAACATTCCTGCGGGCAAGTTGGGTGTTGACGTGACGGGCAAAATTCCGACGGCGTTGTTGGCATTGGAATACATGCCTTTTGGTAGCATGTTTCGCTTGCAGGGCGGCATTTCTTACGCGCTTTCGGGCTACGGTGGCTCTGCAAAAATGCGTTATTTAGAAACATTGGCATTCAATGACTTCGTGATTTCGCCTACCGATGTGGGTTACATGAAAATTAGTTACACGCCAAAATCGAGTGTTGCGCCTTATTTGGCGATTGGCATCGGTCGTGCTGTTCCTAAAAAACGTTTGGGTTTGAGTCTCAATTTGGGTGCAATTTACCGCGATTCGCCAGTTTTGGCGGTCGAAGCGACCAACTTTTTGGCAGGCAACGCGGCAAACGAACCTATCTTGAACCGCAATCTCGCGCCTTACAAATGGTTTCCAGTCGCAGATTTGCGTTTGGCTTACCGTATTCGATAATTGCCATTAAATTTTTTAAAAATAACTATTTTTATTTCTTATGAAAAAGAATTTATCTCGTCAATTGTTGGCACTTTTGAGTGCTGCTGTTATTGGCTTCATCATCGTTCAGGCATGTGGCAAAGTCACAGATGTAACGAAAGATGTTGTTTTGAGCGTTGATAACGATTTGGTTCGTATTCCGCTTTCTATCCAATTTTTCGACCCGTCGGTGACTGCTTCTGGCGAAGCAGCCGACCAAGCTCGCGACATGAAAAACGTGAGCATTGCGGTCAAATTGGTAGGCACAGGTGTTGAAAAATTGTACAACACCGCAGGTCAACGTTTAAGCACGTTGGGCGACCTCAAAGGTGGCGCAGTGGACGTTGCGATGAAAAAAACCGACTGGGCAGCGTTGAAAAACACGCCATTGACGTTTTCATTGGTCGCAGAAGCACCCGGCTATTTGCGAACCGTCAAAACATTTACCTTGAACGACACCGTCACGCGATTCGAGACGATGAGCATGGTGAATTTGACGGGTACAACACCTGGCATCAAAGTAACCACTTCTAACGCAGTCGTTACATCGAACGCATCGGGTGCAGTTCCGACTACAACCACCATTCAAGCGGATTCTGCCAAAATCGTTATCCCAGCAGGAACCGTTTTGAAAGACAAAAATGGTGCACCATTGACAGGTGCGTTGAATGTGCAGTTGGTGCAATTCTCGCCAAGTTCACAGTTATCGGCTGATGCGTTTCCAGGTGGTTTCAATCCTGAAAAAATCAGAGGCACAAACGGACAAGATTTGGGCGCAGGCACTTTCACGTCGTTGGGCTTCATTGCTTTGGACATGACCGTAGGCAATACCCCAGTTAAACAATTTGGTGGCAGCATCAACGTTACCGTTGACATCGCTTCAACACTCAAAAGCGACGATGGCACGCCCGTAAGAGCAGGCATGGTCGTTCCAATTTGGAGTTTGAACGAAGAAACGGGCGATTGGCAGCAAGAACAATCGGCAACGATTGTCAACAATGGCGGCAAATTGCAAGCGGTGTTGACACAAACGCACTTGTCATTTTGGAATCTTGATTTCTGTAATTTTAAATGTAGAAATTCGCAAACCTTTACCTTCCCAAGCAACATTACAATAGGAAACTATTGGGTAGAGTTGATGAATGGTGCAACGGGACAAGTCATTTCTGGACAATGGACACGGATTGACCAAGGCGTAAACAGAAATCTTACTATCCGCTATCCGCCAGCATTCCCTGATATGTATTTCAAAATCTATCAGCAAACGGGAAATGTGCTTTGCAATCGTGGTGCTTTCGTAGAATCACAACATTTCAATGTTTGTAGCGGTCCAATTGGTGCGCCTGTTTCCTTGACCACCAGCACACCTGGCAATGTTACTTCGTTGATTACGGTCATTGCAAGCGGAACTTGTGCGAGCCAACCAAACGTAACCATCAATCCTACTTTGACCATCATGTATCGTCCTTCGGGTTGTTACTATTGGGCTCCGTTGGGAACTATGGTAAATGGCGTGTTGGCAGTAAATATCGAAACTCGAAAATCATATGATTTCAAAGTAACGATGGGCGGAACAACGCAATATTTCATAAACAAAACGGTTCCTCCAGAACTCCGTTATATCTTGCCAACCATTGTGATTCCACAAAATTATTGTGCAGCATTTGGTTTCTAAAAAGCAAAAAAAAAACGGTTGCTCGCGTACATGCGAGCGACCGTTTTTTTTTAATTACCCCTTAAAAAATTCTTTTTTCGGGTAAATATACTGGGGGGGGGGCTTGTTGTTAATTTTTTTGACTGGCGCGGCGTGCTTCTTCGTCGGCGGCATTTTTGGCTTTGGTTTTGTCTTTCAAAAACTGATTGCCGAAGCGATAACGCGCACTCAATTCAAATACCTGCGGTTCCCATTGAACATTGACATTGAAATTTTGATTCTGATAATTGACCGTTCCGTTAAAATATTTATAAAACAAATTGTCAGCAGACAAATTGAGTTCTAATTTGCCGTCCATCAATTTGCCTTGAATACCCATATCCACGCCAAACATTTCACCCTGCAAAATCAAACCCCGCAATCCACCTTTTGAATACCACGCATTTGCCTCCACTTTCCATTTTTTGTTGAGTTTATAAGACGTTTGCGCAAAACCCGTATAAGAAACGGATTGCAATTTGAGTTCATTGCCCAAAAACGGCGAGGAGAAACGATTGTCATAAATCATTACGCCAGCAAAACCGTCCATGCCTTTTACAAAGCTGAGCGGAAAAAACAAATGACCACCCAACGCCGTTATTTTCGCCAAATTCGCATCGTATCCGTAGGTAACGCGGGTTTGGTCGTTCTGTTCGGTCACCGTTTGGATGCCGTTGTTGGTGTTTCGATATTCAAAGTTCAAAAACGGTTGTCCGCTCCAAGTAAACGCAACGGAACTGGTTTGCGTAATTTCGGGTTGCAACGTCGGATTGCCGCGTTCGTAAGTCAACGGGTCCATAAATCTGACAAATGGATTCAACGCATTGTAACTTGGGCGGCGCAAACGTTTACTATATGCCGCTTGAAGTGCCAATTCTTTCACAATTTTGATAGAAATGCTGCTGCTTGGAAACCAACCATCGTATTGCCGTTGTTGCGTCGAATCAAGAGTGACAGAATAACCGACGGCGCGGGTGTTTTCGTAGCGCAAACCGCCTTGCCACTCGACGCGACCAATTTTGTAGGTAGCATTTAAATACGCCGCGCCAATGCGTTCATTGTATTGATAATGATTTGAAAAACCTGCATCAGAAACCCAAGCGGCATTTTGATAGACAGACGATGAAATATTATTATCCAAATTAACATGACTCCATTTTGCGCCTGTCACGAAGCTCAATTCTTTTCCGATGGGCAAGGTAAAATCTATTTTGGTGGCTCCGATATTGGTGGCTCCGGGTTCTACGTTTTGACGACTCGGATACGCGCCCGCGCCTGAAAGAATTTGATTGCTCAATACGCTTTCTGCATCTCGACGATAGCGAACGCCATTGGCAGACCATTCTAATTTGGTGCCGTTGGTGTCTATCTCGAACGTGTAAAATGTTTCTGCCGTCAAGTTTGACCAAAGCCGTTTTATGTCGTTGCGACTGACAAAAGTTTGCACCAATGACCCGTCACCGCTAAAAACGGAAGTATTGGTTTCATTGAGACGATTGTTTTGCGCACCGTTCAAACCCGCGCTGATGCCCAATGTATGTTTTTTAAAAAACGTATAATCAATGCCGCCGCGCAAATTCATCGAATAAGGTTTAGACGGTTGAAAATTATTTTGTTCAAAACGATTCGTGCCAACGTTGCGGTTCAAAATCAACGTTTCAACGGTTCTGTAATTGCTAAAACTCGCGTTCGCAAACGTATTCAACCCATTTTTACGGCGGCTGACATTGCCATTGACTCGTGCTTTCCCTACTTTTCCATAACCCAACATCAGGCTAACGCTGCCGTTGGTTCCCAAAGAAAACGTCTTTTTCATGATGATATTAAGTATCCCCCCAGTACCTGCGGCATCGAAACGGGCATCGGGTTGGCTCACGACTTCAATTTTTTCGATTTGGTCGGCGGGCAATTCTTTCAACAATGCGTCCATGTCCATGTAATCCGTCGGTTTGCCGTCAATCAAAATTGTGACGCTACTTTTTCCCGCCATCGAAACTTGGTTGTTGACAATCAACAAACCTGGAACTTTCTTCAAAACGTCTGACAAACTGCCCGTCGCACCCGCGATGCTGTTGGCAACATTCACTATCATTTTGCCCGCTCGTGCTTCCAAAAAAGGTTTGGCTTGAACGATTTCAACCGTTTCCAACGTTTTGGCGGCTTCTGTCAACACAATTGCAGGCAATTCGATGGTAGGATTTTTTTCTTTTACTTCAAATTTTTCGCCCACGTATGTAGAAAAACCAATGATTTGGATTTTCACCAAATACATGCCTTTTGAAACGTCTTTAAAACTGAATTTGCCGTCCGCTTCGCTCAATCCAACTTTTACAATCGAACTGTCATTGCTTTTGAGCAACAAAATATTTGCCGACGGAATCGGTTGTTGTTGTCCGTCCGTCAACAATCCGTTGATGGCGGTTTGCGCCTGTAATCCAAAAAATGTGGTAAAAAAGAGAACAACAATTGTAATAGTTGATTTCATAACGCTTCTTTTTATTTTTATTCTTTTTTAAAAAATGGAGTTTTCAAATATAATCAATAACAAATGACTCCACAAAATTACGAGAGATGCACCCGACGAACAAAAAAAAACGACCGAAACCACAAAATAGCCGACTGAAAACCAACTATCCAACACTCAAACTGTCAAGATTGTGTCACAAAACGCTTTTTTTATTGTTTTATAAATAGGCAACAATGCTTTTCACTTCCTCCTTTTGGGGGGATTGAGGGGAGCTTATAATCATATTTCTTTACGTCAACAAGCTTAAAATTTTAACATCACATGTCAACAATTTATCGAATCCATCAAAAAATTTGTATTTTTATCCTTTTGGGGCTACCCCCCAGTATCAACGCCCTTTTTGCGCAAAAAATCGAGTCGCCGACCTTTCAAACCGAAAGCAATTTCGACAGCACGGCAAAAAGATGGTCAGGCGGCGGCAGTCTTGGACTCGACGCGGCGGGCATTACGCTCATCAATCCACGTCTCAACGAAGGCGAAAGCCGTCTAAATGCAGGCGGATTGGCAAATTTTTGGCTCAATTATCAAAGCAAACGCTGGATTTGGAACAATCGCGGCAACCTCCAACTTTCGCTCACGCAAGACGGCACGTCGCCCGATTGGACAAAATCGGCGGACGCAATCCTACTCAACACCCAACTCGGTTTGCGCATTCGCGGCAATTGGTATATTGCGCTGATGGCGGACGTTCAAACCCAACTGTTGCGCACTTACGACAGCCGTTTCATTGCGTCAAAAGACCCCAATTTTGTGCCGCGTCCGTTGACTTCAAAATTCTTTTCGCCCGCAACCGTGAAACTTGCGCCCGGTTTTCTGTGGAAACCAAAATCGTATTTCAGCATTTTGATTTCTGCCATTTCTAATAAAAATATTATTGTGGCGGACAATTATTTGGCATCGTTGGGCGATTCGGCAACGCATCAAAGTCTTTTTGGAAATGATTGGTCGAATCCCAATAATTTTTCCAATATCAGTTCTCAAATTGGCGGTCAGTTGCGGGTAGATTTTAATAAAAAATTTGCTGATGACAGATTGGTTTTGACTTCTACGTTGGACGTATATTCCAATTATTTGAAAACGCCCGAAAATCTTGCTGTCGAATGGTTTACGAGTTTCGATGCCATGTTGACCGAACGTTTTTCGCTCTGTTTGCGGTCGGATTGGTACTATGACCACAATGTTTTGGTCAGAATTGGCGGCGACCCCGACAATTTAGGACGACGTATTTTCATCAGAAATACTTTTTTATTAAAATACAATCGAAATTTTTAAACCCCATTTATTTTAAAATAATCGTTTTTCATCAAGTATAGATGCACGGTCGTGCATCTATACTTTTTATTTAACCGAAATAGAAAAGGTTTGATTAAAATTTTAAAAAAAGACTATCTTTGCCGTCCATATTCTCAAAAAAATTTTATTTTTATAAAACCAACAACCCATACATCGTGGAAAAAAAATATATTTTATCTATTGACCAAGGCACGACTTCTTCGCGTGCTATTGTTTTTGACAAAAAAGGAAACATCATTGCCGTTGCGCAAAAAGAATTTACGCAATTCTTTCCGCAACAAGGCTGGGTAGAACACAATGCCAACGAAATTTTGTCGTCTGTCCTCGCGTGTGTGCGCGAAGTGCTGACCAAATGCCCCCCCCCCAGTATATCCGCCATCGGAATCACCAATCAACGCGAAACGACGGTGGTTTGGGATAAAAAAACGGGTCAACCGATTTACAACGCCATCGTTTGGCAAAGTCGTCAAACGGTTGACATTTGCAACGACCTCAAACAACGCGGTCTCGACCCCTACGTGAGAGAAAAAACGGGTTTGTTGATTGATGCCTATTTCTCTGGCACAAAAATCCGTTGGATATTAGACCACGTCGAAGGCGCGCAAGCCCGCGCCGAACGCGGCGAATTGTGTTTCGGAACGATGGACACTTGGTTGTTGTGGCATTTGAGTAAAGAAAAAAATCACGCCACCGATTACACCAACGCCTCGCGCACGATGCTCTATGATATTCACAATTTGAAATGGGACGACACGCTTTGCGAAGCCTTGCGGGTTCCTAAAAACATGTTGCCAAAGGTCATGGATAGTTCGGGCGTGTTTGGACATTATGAATTAGACGGCATTTCAATCCCCATTTCGGGCATTGCAGGCGACCAACAAGCTGCCCTATTTGGTCAAACCTGTTTCGACGTAGGCATGGCAAAAAACACCTACGGAACGGGCTGTTTTATGCTCATCAACACAGGAGAAAAAGCCGTAATTTCCAAAAATGGATTGCTAACCACCATCGCGTGGGGACTAAATGGAAAAGCAACTTACGCGCTGGAAGGTTCTATTTTTGTGGCGGGTTCTGCCATCAAATGGTTGCGCGACGAATTACAAATGATTAAACATGCTTCGGAAACCGAACAACTCGCCCGAAGCGTAGCCGACAACGGTGGTGTCTATTTCGTGCCTGCCTTCGTAGGTTTGGGAACGCCTTATTGGGATTCGGAAGCACGCGGCACCATTTTAGGGCTTACACGCGGCAGCAACAAAGCGCACATCGCACGGGCGGCATTGGAAAGTATCGCCTATCAAACCAAAGACGTATTGGACGTGATGAAACGCGACGCAGGCATTGCCTTGAAAGGCTTGCGCGTGGACGGCGGCGCAGTGACCAATAATTTTTTAATGCAATTTCAAGCCGATATTTGCGCTACGAATGTCGAACGCCCAAAGGTGCAAGAGACAACGGCACTCGGCGCGGCTTATTTGGCAGGTTTGGCAACAGGTTTTTGGAAAGATACAGATGATATTAAAAAGAATTGGCAATTAGAAAATCGCTTTAAATCCAATATGAAAAATGTACAACGCCTCGCGCTCTACAAACGTTGGAAACAAGCCGTAAAAGCCACTCGCATTTTCTAAAAAAAAACGGTTGCTCGCATGTACGCGAGCAACCGTTTTTTTTTAATTCCCCCTTAAAAAGCTCTTTTTCAAGTAAATATACTGGGGGGGGGCTTTTTTCATTCAAATATTTCGCCTGTTTTCGCCATTCGTCTCAACAAAGGCGAACAGCGATAGCGGTCTTCTCGATATTCGTCGTACAAAGCGTCAATTTTCATCACGCAATTTTCAATCCCCCATTCATTTGCCCATTGCAACAAACCCTTTGGATAATTTACACCCAGTTGCATCGCCAAATCAATGTCTCGCACCGAAGCCACTTGAAAATGAACCGCATCAGCCGCTTCGTTTATCAACATCATCAAGATTCTTTCAAAAATAAGCCCCCCCACCCCCCAAAGGGGGGATATTTTTAAGCCCCCCTTTGGGGGGTGGGGGGGCTTACTATAATCATAAAACCCACGTCCTGTTTTTTTACCTAAAAAACCTGCTTCGAGCAATCGTTTTTGGGTGAAAGAGGGTTTGTAGCGCGGGTCGAAATACATGGCTTGAAAGACGGATTCGGTGACTCTAAAGTTCACGTCATGTCCGATAAAATCCATGAGTTCAAAAGGTCCCATTTTGAACCCGCCGTGTTGTTTCATGGCGGCATCTATAGTTTCAAAACTTGCCAATCCCTCGTCATAAATCCGCAATGCCTCGCTATAAAATGGTCTCGCCACTCGGTTGACGATAAATCCTGGCGTATCTTTTGCCAAAACGGTTGTTTTTCCCCATTGCGTAATTATTTTTTTTGCGGCTTCCACAATTTTTAAATCCGTTTGAACGGCGGGAATAATTTCCACCAATTTCATCAACGTAGGCGGATTGAAAAAATGGATTCCCAACACCCGATTCGACAACCGACAAGCCGCCGCAATGGACGACACCGACAACGAAGATGTGTTCGTCGCCAACAAACAACTATCAGAAACGTAGAGTTCGAGTTCGGTGAATAAAGATTTTTTGACCGTCAAGTCTTCAATGATGGCTTCGATGACCAATTCAGACGCGCCCAAACCTTCCAATCTCTCCGTAAATGTGATATTTTTTACAATATTTTCGGCAACAATAGCGGTCATTTTACCTTTTTCGACCCACCGAAACAAGCTGTTATTGATATTTTTCAACGCACGTGCGGCGGCGGTGGGGTCTGCATCGTAGATGGTCACCAAATTGCCCGCCGTTGCTGCCACTTGTGCGATGCCACTTCCCATCGCACCCGCTCCGATAATTCCAATTTTCATTTTTTTTGTTCCTTTTTATTATTTTATGCCCCCCCCAGTATATTCCGCAAAAAAGAGGTTTTTTTTTATAAAAATGCGCAACAAAGGTAATGATTTTAAGGAAGCAGAAAAGGAAAACATTAAAAAGTTGGACAATACACGCCGTTTCTGTTTGCTTTTCCAAACAGATAGGAAAGATTGATTTCTACGCCACCATTGCGATTCGTCGCCGCCAATGCGTTGGTATTAAAATCATAAGAAACGCCCACCGAACCATCTGCAAAAGACAATTTAGTGACCAACACCAGCGATTGCCAGTTCAAATATCGGCTTTCAGAATTGCCAAAACGATTCCAAACACCGCCTTGCAAAGCCATACTTCCATCTCGACGAAACCGAAATTGTAGGGCGGTGCCAACATTGGTTTCAAAATTTTTTCCCTGCCATTGGCTCATCAATTGCGGAACAATTGCCCAAGTTGCGTTGGCAAATAAATATTCACCGCCTGCATGAAAAACAAATCGAGGCTTCAGAAATTGCGCCGCGTTCGCCGTTTCCGACAACATCGGTGCGTTTAAATGTTGCGCCGAACCGCCGACATAAAGGCTTCCAACACGGTCAAACACCGAATACAAAGCCAAGCCAATGGCAACATCAGCGTACATTCGATTGTCAAAAGTATTTAATATCGCATTTTCATTTGTCGCTTGTTGAGCATTGAATCGCCCGTTGGTTTGTTGCGTTCCCCACGTGGCGGCGGCTAAATCCAAGTTGCGTTGCCCGACCCCAAATTGCGTTCCAACAGTCAAAAAATGGTGTTGTCTTCTATTGCCCGCCATTTCTCGCGCATAGGCAAACGACGCACCAATTTGGTTTTGTTGCACCGCCAACGCACCGCCTTTGTCAGAAAACGCATGAACGCCCACGCCCATAAAATCGCGCCGACCCACCGTTATTTTATGGTCATAACTCACGCAATACGTCTGAAAAGCGTCTGCCCCCAACAAACTGCCCCATTGATTGCGATACGACAAAGTCAATCGGTTGCTTTGCGCCATGCCACCCGTCAAAGCAGGATTGACAGACAACGGATTTTGATAAAATTGAGAAGACAAGGCATCTTGCGCCCGCAATTGCGATGCAAAAAGAAAGAAAATTAGTATAATTTTTTTCATAATATTAATATTTTTTTTCGTTTTGATAAAAAAACGATGGGTTATTGAAGTAACGTAGAGGTTCCCGAAACGGTGATATTGGTTCCGTCAATCAACGTGGCGGACAACGTCCAGACGACGACATTCAAGTCTTGTCGTTGCGACAAAAACGTGCCGTCCCAACCCCGCGAATCGTCGTTCGGCAAGAAGTTTTCGGCAACATAAAGCCGATTTCCCCACCGATTAAATACTTCAAAACGCTTGATGACGCGCACGCCAGCCGTTCCAAAAACCATCAAACGGTCGTTTGTACCGTCATTATTTGGAGAAAACGCTTTGGGAATAAACAACAAACCGTCTAACGATGGGCGAACGGTTTTGCTTTGCGTGGTCGTACAACCGTATTGGTCTTTCAACACCACTTGATAATTTTTAGCAATCAATGGACTGACCGTTACCGTTTCGCAATAGGCGCACCCCCCAGTATCCAACGGACTCCAAGCATACGCAATGCGGCGCGAAGACGGATTTGCAATTGCCGTTAATTTTATAGAATCGCCCAATAAAAATACCGAATCGCCCTCAATTTCTGCCCTCAATTTCACCACAGAGCGAATCGTAGTTTGAAAATTTGCGATGCAATTATTGGTGTCTTTCACTTGCAACACGTGCATTTTTGCGGATAAATCTTGAATCGTATCGCCCACGCGCAAGGCACGCAAAGGCTGATTGTTTAATGAAAATTGATAATTTGGAATGCCGCCATTTAGACTTGATAAAATAATTTTACCGTCATTATTTCCTTCACAAATCGCCGTCGGAACTTCTAAAATGGCAGCAATCGCATTCGGTTCGGTCACGTTCAAAGTTGCCGATGAATCTTTACAACCCCGATTGTCCGTCGTTGTCAACCGATAAACGCCTGCCGACAAATTATTGACCGTCGCGCCCCCTACTCCATTGCTCCATTTGTAGGTATAAGGCGCAACGCCGTAAGAAGATTGCGCCGTTGCTGCACCGTCGTTTTTTCCTTTGCAACTAATCGGGCTTCCATTGAAATTAGACGTTGTCGTTGCAATCGTTTGAATGCGCGGTGCAACGGTCACTTGAATGGTATCGCTTCCACGACAACCGAAATTATCCGTCACCGTCACCCGATAATTGCCCGAAGCATTGACCAACAACGTTTGACCCACCCCCCCAGTATTCCAGCTAAAAATACGGTTTGCATGTTGCGCATTGAGCAAAATAGATTGGCGATAACAAATTGTCGTATCATTTCCCAACGAAACGACAGGCAACGGCAAAAAACTCAAATGCGTTCTTTGAATATACGTACAAGCATCGGCAGACCGAATCGTGTCTTCGTAAATGCCCACCGCACTTGCCAACGCGCCATTGGGTCGTCTAAAATTTTGACCCGTACAAACGGCGATATTTGTATCAATAACTTCATAACTATAATCCGAAAAATAGCCGAATTTAGTGCCACTCGTTGTCGCCGCATTGATGATGCCCACGTGAAATTTGCCTTGCGCATTCGCAATGATGGCACTGGTTCCGACGCTAATTGTATTGGTCATGTCAATTTTAGCTGCCACAAATCTATCGTTCGTGCCAGGCACAATGCGAAATGCGCTGCCTGCATTCGGAAGCGGAAAACCATTCAACGTAAATGAATTTTGCAAGCCATTTGGCGCAATAATCGTGACGGCAAAAAAATCATTTGACGGACGACTAAACGTAACTTTTTTTGAACCCGTGCATTTCACGGGTGGCAAATTGGGCATACCCAATTCACAACCCAAGCCCGACAAATGACTGACGTAAACGGGTTCGCTGCTACGAATATAAGCAGAAGCGTTCGACAAATCGAACGAAAACGTTTGCCCTTCGCCAATTGTGGCAACAGGCGACGGATTTCCATCTACAAAAATTTGCGTATTGGCGCGGGTCGCCAACACAAATATTTTGTCCGCGCCCGCCAAATTTCCTTTTACGGCAATATATTCGTTGCCTATCAACGAAGTGGGCAAAATTTGGTCGCCACACATGTCCGCGCAACCACCCCACAAACTTCCTTCCACCGAATCGTCTTTTGTTGTGACGGCAATGGGTTTGTCGGCAACAATTTTTGAACCCGACAAATGCGTATTTGAAAATCCAGTTTCCGGAATCGTTCGCACAGAATAGGTCTGTCCCGCTTGCAAAATCACGACAAAAGGCACCCCCCCAGTATGTCCGTCCACAGCGACGGCGGGCGTGATGACCACTCGCGTATTTGCCTCCGTTGCCACAATATCAAAACTACTAAATGCGCTATACCAACGGCGCAACAAATTTTGAAAGGGCGTATAAAACGTTTTGCCCAACGCATTTTTTCCTTTTAAAACAAACATTTCGGGGTTGCCTTGATGGTTGAGTTCGTAATACGCCGTGATGGGTTGGTCAGATTGGATTTTTAAACCTTGATTGAGCGCAACATTTGGAATCCGATTTTCCAATTGGTCAATAAATGGCGTTAAATCCACGCTTTGCGTTTCAAAACCGCGCAATGAAATCACAATCGGCGCAAAACCCGCATTCGCAGGTTGCGAAATCATGATGCGCGCAACGTTGCTCGAAACCGACGACAAACGAAGCAATATCGGTCGGTCGCCGTGCGCATCAGTCGCGTCGGGAACCGCAAACCAAAACGTAGAATCAATTTGTCCATATAAAGTAGGAAAAGACAAAAGGAAAATAAAAATAGGTAGTAATTTCTTCATAATATTTTTTTTATTATCAATACATTGGTTAATAATATGATGGTTGAGACGTAAGTTAATTACAAGAAGTCAATAAATTTTCATTTTGTAAACATTCGTTAACAATGATTAACATTTCATTAATTATATGAATTGCAAAATAATATTTTGATAAATACAAAAAACAAGAACGTATTATCTTTTCAAATTGTTATTTAAAAAACTAAATTTATTTTAATTTTTATTTATAAAATATGATTAAAATAAATTTAAAAACGACAATTCACATACAAAAAGCCCGTAACAACCATGCGTTGCTACGGGCTTTTTATTAAAATATGGGCTATAAAACCTCAAAAAAGATGTTTTATACTGGGGGGGGGCTATTTTTTAACTGCAATGTCATTGTCACCTGCCCATTGTTGCAGGTCATGTCCGCCGATAGCCGCCGCCATCATTTGGGGAAATAAATCGGGCGAACAAGCAAAAACAGGAACCCCCAATTTCGCCAAAAACTGGGCATGATTGCGGTCATAACTCGGCGAACCTTCGTCGTTTAATGCCAACAAAACAATCAACTGCACGCCGTTGGCAACCAATTCGGTCATTCGTTGGCGCATTTGTTTTTCATCTCCGCCTTCGTAAAGGTCAGTTATCAAAATCAAAATCGTGTCGTTGGGTTTTGTAACAATACTTTGGCAATATTTCAACGCCAAATTAATATCCGTTCCGCCGCCCAATTGCACGCCAAAAAGGAGTTCAACGGGGTCTTTTAGTTCTTCGGTCAAGTCGGCAACTTCGGTGTCAAAGACGACCATACTCGTCTTGATGGTAGGCAAACTCGCCATCACCGCGCCAAAAATGCCCGAATAAACGACCGAAGTTCCCATCGAACCGCTTTGGTCGAGACATAAAATAATGTCTTTGAGTGACTTCCGATTTTTACGTCCATAACCAATCCGCGTTTCGGGGATAATGGTTTTGTAATCGGCTTGATAATGCCGCAAATTTCGTCGAATCGTTGCGTCCCAATTCATTTCATTCAGTCGCGGGCGATTGTTGCGCACGCTCTTGTTGAGCGCGCCGCGCAAAGCTTGAATGGTTTTTTGTTCCAACAATTGCATCAATTCGTCCACCACTTTTTGCACCACGCGGCGAGCGGTGTCCTTTGTTTTGGAAGGAATGAGCTTGCCCAATTCCATCAACGTGGCGACCAAATGGACATCGGGCGTGGTTTGCTCCAAAATCTCTGGTTCGAGCATCAATTTCTTTTGCAATTCTGGGTGTGCCAACGCGTCTTTTTGCATCACTTGCACCACCGATTGCGGAAAATAGTTGCGAATGTCGCCCAACCAACGCGCCACGCTTGGGTTTGACGCGCCCGAACCGCCTTTTTGCCCGCCCTCCGATTTTCCATAATTGAAGTTTTTTTTCCTTTCAAAATCGTAAAGTGCGCTCAATGCGTCGTCCATGTCTTTGCTTTCGCCCGACAATTTTTGACCTGTTCCGTCGGCTTGTTCACCACCCAACAAGAGCCGCCATTTGGTCAAAATATCCATTTTTTCTTTATCTTCTAACTCCATTTTTCATCAATTTTTAAGGTTTTTTTCTCACCAATAAAACTTCCCCCTTTCGGGGGGATTGAGGGGGGACTTATACTGGGGGGTGCTTTTTTTTAAAAAAAATTATGTGGTTGCTGGATTTTCATTTGCTTTTAGCAATTCCATTTCGCCCATAATTTCCGAAAACACCAACGGCGGCACGTCCGACAGCGACAACAACCGCACGTCGTTGTCTTTTTCGGGTTCGTCGTAGATGTAAGAACCAAAGCGAACAGACTTGTATTTTACGAACATCAATTCACCAGTTTCCGCATTTCCGTCGAGATAACCCGCGCCAATTTCGCCTTGTTGTTTCAAAATGACGGTGATGGATTGCGCCGCAAAGTCTTTGTAATAACCCGAAATCCAGCCGCCGTCCACGACCGAACCACGCGCCCAACCCAATTTTTCCATCAAACCGACAAATGTATAACCATTTATTTTTATGCCTTGATAACGCAACAACCGCCGCACCTGCGCTTCTTTGGGGTCTAACAAAATGACGGGTCGGTCGAGCTGTACGAAGATGGGTTCGAGGTCGGTCATGCGTTCTTTCCAAATATTGATGGCGTTTTTATCCATCGAAAATGGGTGAACCATGCCGATATTGATGGCTCCGTTGTGGGTTTCGGCAACGTCAGAAAGGTCAAATTCTTCGTTTTCCAAATCCAACAATGTTTGGTCTTCCATGACCTGAAAAGTGTTTACCAACGCGCCATTTTCGTCAAAAATGCCCCACACCAAGCGCACGGCATAGACAAACATAATCGGATTTCCCATAAAAAATGCCGACCATGCCGCCGCCGACCAACGGCGTTGGGTGACCAAATATTGTTCCATGCGCGAGGACTGCGATTTCACGACTGCCCGCAACTCTTTTGCAATATTTTTGAACTCATTCTTGAGTTCCATTGAAGCATTTTTAGGGATTGCGTTCAGTGTTTTGTTGTCTTCATTGAGGAAATATATTTTAAAATCGTTGCCTATGAAGGCGCGATATTCTTCTTTTCCAATAGTAAAATTTTTAAATAAACCCTCAAAATCGAAATTTGGAATAATCAAATCTGCCAATTCATGCACCGACCGCCCCAACATTTCGGCAGCCAAAATGAAGGCATTTTGAGCGGCTGCGCCAACGTTTTTGTTTTTGGATTTATATTTTCGACTGAAAAAATCAATGGCGCGCAATGCCTTGTCGCTGCCGTTGAGGGCGAGGGCTTGCACGGCATATTCCGCCATTTTTCGGCGCGTGGACTCTGCCCACTCGGTCGTTTTTTTGTGGAGTGCGTCCACTACCCTATCGTTTCCGAGCGTTGCGGCAAGGGTCATGCACCATTTTTGTTTAGAATCGCCGCCCGCTTCAAAATATTTTTCGAGCAATAGCAGCGCAAAATCGCCACTCGAATCGCGGTCAATATTTGCCAAAATGGGTTTGGCTTCGATGTCAATTCCAATTTCCGAAACGCGGCTCATTCGATACGCGAGGCATTCGATGTCCGCAATTTCGAGCGGTGTTCCGTTTTTCCAATTGGGCAATTTCGGTTCAGAAAACATGAGAAAAGACATAAAACTTTTCGTCAATTTGCCTCTTTTTTCTGCATTTTTGATGATATTTTTGGCAGTCTCAAAGTCGTCGGAAACAGGCACCGCAACCGCTAAATTGCGCAACAAAACATCGCGCACATCGTCATTTTTTTCGGTTTCAAAGGCACCCCCCAGTATGTCGAGGGCTTCGGGCGTTTTGAGTGCCATCAGCAACTGCGCGCCTAACAATCGGCGTGCAGCAGATTTTTCGTTGATAAAAATTTTGCCTTTTTCAAACACATTTTCAGGCGAAATGCTGGAAATATGACGCACCAAAACATTGCGATATTTGGCATCTTTGGTGTTTTCAAATGCTTTTAAAACTGCCGATTCTTGCGACGTTTCTCCCATTTTTTCCAACAATTCGAGGGCGTGGGTTTGGGTTTCCCAAGCATTTGGATAACCAAATTTTGGGTTTAAAATAATTTTGGTCAACAAGCCGACCATTTGTTTTCCATATTTTTCGGTCAAATAATTTTGTACATTGGTCGGTACGCCTTCCGATTTTTCGACATATGCCGAAATGGTGTTCCATGCTTTTTCTTTGCCCTGCGTTTCTATCAAAATATCGAACATGCGCACCGTAAAACTGCCCAAATACTGGGGGGTCATCTCGTCGTTCTCGCGCAGGAAAAAATATTGTGCTTGGTCGTTTAGATGCGTAACGGCAAATTTTTCTTTCTCTGTATCGTAAATTTTAGGAGCCAATTTTTTCAAATTTTCCAAAACAATCGAAGCCAACCAACCGTCGGTCACATAACAACATTTTTCCATGAGCCACTTTCCAAAACGCGCACTGCCGTATTCCGACAAAAAGGTCGCCAAATGCCCCGATTCGGAATTCAGCGTCAATTGCGTACCCGCTGACGATGTCCAATAACTCGGCACTAAATAAATAAATTTATCAATGTGTTTTTCTAAAATGTCTTGATTTTTGCGCAACAACAAATAAAACAAAAAAGTGCCTTCGGCAAAATGCGTTTTTTGTGGCAAATATTTGTCAAGATGCGTCATCAAAAATATTGCCGCCGCGCTGTCAATCGGCTCTTGCGGAACGGTGCCGATATAGCTATAACTTTTTGCCAAATGTCCCCAAATAATGGCTTCGTCGAACTGATATTTTTTCAAAAAACGCATCACTTTTTCAAACTCAATCGCCGAAAAAGAATGCTTTAACCAAACGGATAACGCCTCCCTTTTTTCTAAAAAATGCCCATTTCCATGACCTTGTGAGGTCTGCCAAAATTGTTCTAAAAACTGCAAAATACGCTCGTCAAAAGCCGTAAAAGGCGTGGGCGCAGATGGCGGCGTTATGAAATGAAACACATTTTGCATAAACCAAGTGCTGTGAAATGGAGCGTAAGGCGGCAATTTTTCGGAATTTCCGCGCAAAAACTGGTCTAACAAAGTCCATTCTTCGGTTTGTCCTTGCCACGCAACTTGGCTTTCCATGTTGCGCGCAAACTGTTCGTAAAGTTCTATTTTATCAAAAGGAATCATTTAAAAATTCTTTTTTTATATTTAGATTAATTTTTATTTCAAAATATGCCCCCCCCCAGTATCCAAGCTGTTTTGAAGCTGTTTTTTTATTTAAAACAACAAATTAGCGACTGCGTCTAACATATTTTGAGCAGTTTGATGATTGAATAAATCACTTTCGACGACGGTTTCGACGTTGTTTTGATTCATTCCGCGTTTTGCTTTTTCGCCCAATTGTCGTCTTTCGGCGGGTTCATATTTAGAAAAAGTACGTCTCAAAATGGGCAATAATTCCACAAATTGTTCTTTTTCTAATGTTTCGAGCCATGCGTAGAGCAGATTCCAAAGCGGTTCGTCGTACAATAAAATCATGCCGCTACCGCGTAAAAAACCTTCAATCCAAGCCGCCGCGTCGCTGGGAGAACTGCCTTTTGACAAGGCTCTTGAAAATATTTTTTCAACTTCTTGGTTTTCAATTTTCTTTGCGTCGCTCAAAATGCGGGTCACATTGCCGCGAATCACGCCATGAATGCCCGTATTTTCAATCATTTTGAACAACGCAGCAAACCATTGTTCCATCAAAACGGGCGATTCCGTCAACCGAATGGCATCGTTTACGCGCTTGATGAGGTCGAACATTTTGAACGAAGCCGCTTCGTCCAAACCATACGCCGCCGTCGGCAAACTGACCGAAATCCGCAAAGCAAAACCATCTACGAGTTGTTCGATTTGTGCCAAATCAGTTTTTCGGACATTGCCATAACGTTGCATTTCGACGAGCGGAACGAGGGTTTGCATCAAATCCATCGTGTCGGCAGCAACGGTCGAAATTTCGTTTATTTTGTTCAAAATCCCTTCAATTGCGCCAAATAATTCGGCAGGAATGGCAGCGTCCATGAGTTCGGCGAGCAGGGAAATTCGGTCAATTTGTTGTGCTTTTTCCATCAAAAAGCTGCTTGCAGCCGCGTCCACCGTGTTTCCGTAAGGTGCTTTTTCGATGAGGTTGATGAGCATTTCGGGCTTCCACGCCATGTTCCAAACTTCCTTGAAAGTTCCCTTTGTGCGAGCGGAACCGATGGTTGCCCAATTAATTTCTAAAACGGTCAATTGATGAAACAAAATGGAGCGTTTCAAGTCGTTTTCTTTCCGCAAATCAAGCGTAAGTTCTTTGTTTTCTGCCGTCAATGCCAATTTTAATTGTTTTGTTTTCAATTCAAAATTGGCTTGCAACGGCACTTTTGGCAATTCATTTGGCACTTTTCCGATGCGTTGTCCCACCGTGAGTTCCTCGCGTACGAAGCGCATGAGCGTCGCCTCGCCCATACACATAACGGATTGTGTGGCTTCGTTAAATTCCGCCAAACCCGCTTTTGGCAAGTCGCGCAAACCCGCCAACGACCGCGCCAACCGATAGGCTTCGATGACGTGCGCCGTCGAAACGTCTATTTTTTTATTGCGAAATGTTTTGGCAACTTTGGTTAGCCAAATTTCGCCCAAATCGTTTGGATTTTTCCATTGATGCGACGAAAAACCGGGCGAAACAATGCCCGCTCCGTAGCCCGACGCAAAACCCAAACGGTCATTTGTCCAAGGAATCCACGTTACGCCCACTTTTATTTTGGTTTTGGGCAACGTTTTTAAAATTTTTGAAACGGTTTTACTTCTTTCCACCGATTCGTCGGTCAATGCAGGCGCATGCCAAGCCCCACAAACGACGACAATATTTTCATAATATTGTTGTTGCGCTTGTTCAATCAAAAAACTCATGTAGGCTTCGCGAGCCACGTTTTCTTTGTCGAGCGACGAACGCACGTCGGCTTCGCGCAACGTACGCATCATCAACATGACGGCTTCAAAATGGGCTTCGGCTTCGTGGGGCAAAAAGTGTTGTTCAAACGTATGTTCCCACCACAAATCCGAATCGTCGTAACCCGCAATTTGGGCAAAATAATCTATCGGATTTCCACTCCCTATCATTGTTGCTTCCGAAGCCCCCCCCCCAGTATCTTCGGCATTTTGGAGGGCATTTTGGCTATTTTCGAGGGCATTTTCCGAATTGATTTGGGCATTTAGTGCTTCAATGGCTTGTTGTCTTTTGATTTCCCACGCCAAAGCAATCGGCAAATCCAACGAACGAACAGGTATTTTATGCGTATTAGCATACAAAATCGCCTGCCATTCGGGAGAAAATTCCGCAAACGGATAGAAACCCGCTTCTTGTGGATTGGCTTCGTCATAACACAATGCCGCAACGGGCGGTTTCAAACCCGCCGCGCCCACCCATTGCAACACGCCATCGAGTTCGGGCGGAGCTTCGACCAATATGCAATCGGGTTGCAATTGCGCCAGCCGCGCCGCCACATATCGCGCCGACCCAACGCCATGATGCCGAATGCCTAAAATATGAACTTTTGCCATCTTCTTTTTTTACAAATTGATTTCTTTACAAGCCCGATAAATGTCGCGCCAACCTTCGCGTGTTTTCACAACGCTTTCAAGATATTCGTTCCAAACGATTTTATCTTGAACGGGGTCTTTCACAATCGCACCCACCAAACTGGCTGCCAAATCATGCGCACTCACCCGCCCGTCGCCAAAATGCGTTGCCAACGAAAGCCCACTGTTGACCACCGAAATGGCTTCGGCTACGCTCATGGTGGCAGTTGGTGATTTTATTTTGGTTTTTCCGTCCGCCGTCACGCCTGCGCGAAGCTCCCGAAAAATGGTGACGATTCGTTGAATCTCTGACAATCCAACCGCTTCGGCAGGCAATTTCAACGCTTTTGCCATGCTGCCAACGCGCTGCAAAACAATCGAAATTTCTTCTTTTTCCGTTTCGGGTGTCGGCAAAATGACCGTATTGAAACGCCGTTTGAGTGCGCCCGAAAGCTCGTTTACACCTTTGTCGCGGTTGTTGGCGGTCGCAATGACATTGAAACCTTCAACGGCTTGGACTTCCATATTCAATTCTGCAATCGGCATCGTTTTTTCCGACAACACCGTTATCAGCGTGTCTTGTACGTCCGAACCGATGCGCGTGAGTTCTTCGATTCTACAAATTTTGCCTTCGCGCATCGTTTGCAACAATGGCGTTTCTACCAATGCCGCTTCGCTGGGTCCGTGCGCGAGGAGTTGCGCGTAGTTCCAACCGTAGCGAATGGCTTCTTCGCTCGTGCCTGCGGTGCCTTGAACGAGGCGCGTCGAATCGCCCGAAATGGCGGCGGCAAGATGCTCCGAAACCCAAGATTTGGCAGTACCCGGCAACCCGTACAACAACAAAGCGCGGTCGGTGGTCAAGGTTGCCACCGCAATTTCGATAAGCCGTTGACCGCCAATATATTTCGGCGACACCACAAAACCGTTAGACAATTTACAACCCATCAAATAAGAAACCACCGCACGGGGCGAAAGCTCCCAATTGACGGGACGCGGCGCAGCGTCATGTTTTTTCAACGCCTCCAATTCGGCTGCAAATTGCGTTTCGGCGTGCTGACGTAATACATTTTTCATATTTTAATTTTAAATTTGTCACCCCCCAGTATCCAGAGGCTTTTTTAGAATTTTTTCTTTATTTTTCTTTAAAAATCTTTATTTTTTCTTGATGTTTTTCTTGATGTTTTTCTTGATGTTTTTTTCATGGAACTGAAACGATTTGGAAAATATCAACAACAAACACGAAGGAGAAAACTGGATAAAAACAAAAACTTTTTTTCTATAAATTCTCAATTTGCTGCCGCAATTCGAGCAATCGAAGCAAGGGCAAAACGATTTGTGCGCGGCGTTGTTGGTCGCGCCAATTGTTGTTGTCGGGTCGCATCGAAAGGTCGTATAAGTCGTTGATGACCGACAAATCGAAGTTTGAAAACGCCGACATCGCGAATGTGATGTGCAAATATGCCTCAATTTCGGGGTTTGTGATGCCTTTCAAAATGTGGCGGCTGAAGGGTTTCGACCATTTCCAACCGTTTCGCAGGGCTGCATTTCGTGCCGTTGCGGGGTTTGAAAAATCAATTTTCAGCATTTTTTCTTCAAGTTCGGCGTTTGTCAAGACATTGAAAAGCGACCAATCGCCTTGCAAAACTTCATTTTTTTCGAGAAAAACGCGCACCCCACGCTCGTGCTGATGTCGCGCCAAAGCGTTGGCAAGAGCGATGCGCACGAGGTTGTTTTTTTCTTTGTCGCGCCCAAAAGTTTGTTCAAAAACCTTGAAAATAGCCGTCCAATCATCGCCCAAAACCTGTTCCCAAGCCGACGGATGCAGGTCGGTGAGCAACATATTGAACCAAAAATGCGCGTCTGACCATTGCGGAATAAGGCTTTTTTCGGCACTCGCATACGTTTTTTGCATCGTTTGAGGATTGAAAAAATCGTCGTCAGCAATGGGCAACAAGAGTTTTGTTTGATTCATCAAACCCAACATTTTCTTTTCGGCGTGAACATATTTTTTCAGTGCGGCAACGGTTTGTGCAAACAAAACGGAGTTTGGCAAGGACAACAATATTTGCCTCAACACTGCGACTTGACTTTTGACGATTTCTTTTTTAAAATCTCCATTTACCTGAAAGTCGTTGTAAAGGGTTTCAAAAAACGGCAATTCGTCTGTCAAAACGGGTT
Source organism: Bacteroidota bacterium (assembly GCA_046051005.1). GTDB lineage: Bacteria > Bacteroidota > Bacteroidia > Chitinophagales > Saprospiraceae > JAAFJT01. The sequence goes on along the minus strand of JBJOPA010000420.1, from coordinate 6,053 downwards.
GATTTACATTTCTATCGAAGAAAAATTGTAGCCAATCGCGGCGTGTTTTGGGCGTTTCATTTTGCCAATCGGCTTTCAATTGTGCGATGGCGCGTTGAGGTTCAAACTGCGTCCACTGCACAAAAAGCTCGTTTCGTTGGGCGTTTGTGCCTTCAAGCCACGTGTGTTGGGCATCGCTGACGAAATATTTTTGCCATTTTTTATTGAATTGCAACAACCACGCACCGCGCTCGCCCGTGACTTCTACTATTTTTTTTCGGAACGAAACACCTTTTGCAACGCCGTTTGAAATGTCTAAAAGTTTCAATACATCAAAAATATATGCTGGCGCGAAAATCAAATTTTGCGCTATCATTTTATCAAAAAGGAGTTCAAACAACTCAAAATTGATATTTTTTTCATTCAAAATCTGTCTAAATGTGGTTGGATACTGGGGGGGGGCTATTTTCCAAGATTCGGGCGACGCAGGCGCAATATGCAGTTTGGCGACGGGCTTTGCAACGTTGCCCGCACGCCGATAATTCCACAACAATGCGGCAGCGCGGAGGAGTTCGGTTTCTGGGTCGGCGGCAGGTGCGTCGAGGATTTTTTGACGCACGGGATTGGGCAATTCATCAAGCGCGATGGTGGCGCGAGCGGTTCCCAAAAGGGCAGTTTTCAGAAGCGATTGCCAACTATTCATCTTTATATTTCTTTAATTGTCTTTAAATTTCTTTATTTTTCTGTACCTAAAACATACAAGGGTTTGATGGTTTCGTGGTTTCGGAGGATTGCAAAATGTGCCACTCCCCCACCCGATTGCGCCAATAGTTGGTACAACAATTCGTCTGAAACAGCGGTTGACAAAGGCATTGCCAATTCGTTTTGGTCTTCTAAAAACCATTTTTTTCCATCAAAAACGAGTCGAAGTTGCTGCACCAGTTGGGGCAATTCGTCTAAAAATGGCAATTTTTGAATCTTTTGTGTATAGTCCGTTTGCGATTCCGTCCAGTTGGGCAACATGGAAAGCACGGTTGGCGGATTTTTGGGCAATTCAAATTGTTGTTCTACGACCACGCGAATCGGAACCACCGACGGATAGAACACGACCTCCAAATCTACCCAAGTTCGCAACGGAAAAGGCATCGGAAGTGGTTGTTTTTTGTAGGCAAAATCCAAAATCAAGGCAAATCTTTTGGAGTTTGCGCCCACGAGCCATTGTTTTTGGAGGGTCAAATCGTCTTCTTGTTCGATGGTTTTTTCGACCACAAACCACGTGTCGCGCACGCGGTCGGCATCGGGTTGAGCAGAAAATTCTTTCGCCTTTTGAGGAAAACCGATGAACGAACGAATGTCATTGGAAAGAAATTCGAGCAGTTCGGTTTGTGCTTTTTTTTCAATATTTTTATAACTTTCAACGAGTAAAAACAACTGCGCAACCTGCGACAAAAAAGCCGATTGGCGGGCGTTTTGGTTGTCGAAAAGCTCGATTTTAGCCAATCCTTTTGCCGCATTTGCTAGTCCTGTGGCTTGCGCGTCCACCATTCGAGCGGCTATTTTTTCAAAATAATCTCCTTCTTTTTCGGACAATGCGAGCAATCCGCCGCGCACCCAATCACGTAGCAACAAGTCCATTTCGGCAACGCCTGCGGCTACTTTTTGTAGGCGTAAATCGGTGGTTTTGGCTTTACTTTTTGCCTTTTTTTCGGCTTCTTTTTGGTCGTCTTGGGCTTTTTTTTCAGCGTCAGAAGTTCCCGATTCTGCAATTTTGGTGGCGCGTTTTTCTATCCAATCTGCTACCCAAGTCGGTTCTTCGGTGGTTTGGGCGAACAAATTTTCATTTTTTGCCAATAAAAACAACAAGCCCAAACCGTGTTTGCACGGAAATTTTCGGCTTGGACAGCTACATTTGAAGGCAGTTGAAACCAAATCTACCTGCGTTTGGTACGGATTTTTGCCCGAACCTTGCACTTCGCCCCACGTCACGCGCTCGTTGCGGGCGAGCGTGACCCATTTTCTTTCGTTGGCAAGGTCGCGCCCTGCTTTGAGCGAACTGCCGTCGGGCGCGAGATGGGCGACTTGTTCGTCCGTAAAAAGCGTCATTTTGAAAAAATTTTAGTCGTTTTGTTAAAAAAATTATTTGACGCTTAAATCTTTGTTTCAATTTTAAATCAAATAATTTTAAATGCGTTGCAAAGGTAAAACAATTTTTTATTTTTAAAACTATTTTGCTTAATATTTTTTTTTATACGCAAAATAGTTATGTTTTGATGTAATATTTTTTGGGGAGGCGTAAAAATAGAAAGATATTGGAACTTTTTTATTAAAAAAATTTGCAATGTTTGTTTTCTTTTGATTTTGACTTATTCATTTCTTTTTTTTTGAGCGCAATTTTTTTGACAACAAATGGAAGGTGGAAGAGAACGAATTGTCGGAAAATTAAAATCAGCAAGTAATTTTTTCAAAAAAAAGCCCCCCCCCAGTATTTTTGGTTAAAAAACATGTTTTTTAAACCAAAATACGCGAAAAAAAGTGTTTTAAAAAAAATAAAAAAAAAGTATTTTCACACACGTAAAAAACTTTGTGTGTGACTTTGTATTACTTTGATTATATTTGTATTACTTTGTAGTACTCCGCAATCAATTGATAATCAATTAATTACAAGCCTAAATAGAGACAAAAATGGGGGTGTATGGAGACATTTTTGGGGGTCAATGGAGACAAAAATGGGGGTATATGGAGACATTTTTGGGGGTCAATGGAGACAAAAATGGGGGTCAAATGGAGACACGCAAAAAAAAATGTCTCTATTTGCACCCATTTTTGTCTCCATTTCATTTTTTTTGTTTTTATTTGCATCGAAAAAGGGGAAACGACTACAATTTGAAAAGATTTTGATAAGAAAATCGGATGAAAAATGGAGTATTTTAACGGAAAAGAAGAGCCGCAAGGGGTGGTGCCTTACAAAGACCCCAATTTGGTGATTTTGCGCAATCCCGTTGCCAAAGCAAAATTTGGGCTTTCGGTGGTGCAAACGAAAATATTATTTGAAATCATTACCTATTTCAAAAACAACCCCGAACGGCGGTTGATGCGTTTTTATGTCCGCGATTACCTGAATCAGTTGGGCTATGACACCAAAAATCTGCGCGCATACACCGACGAAATTGAGGCGATGACGAAGTTGCACCTACAAATTCCAGAAGGCGAAAACAAGCGAGGCATCAATTATTTGGCGGTCAATTTGCTGTCAGGTGCGCGATTTCGGATTGACGAACGCGGCTTGGGCTACGTGGACATTGAGGTGTCGGAAATGCTAAAACCCTATTTTTTGGAAATTGCAAAGGGCGATTTTTTTCATTATCACATCGTCAATACAAGGGTTTTGAAAAGCATGTATTCTATAAAATTATATTTGCTTTTAAAATCATATCGTCGTTTTCAAACCTTTGAAATCAGCGTGGCAGAGCTGCGCGGCATACTCGAAATTCACCCCGACGAATACACCCGATATAAGGATTTTAAGAAACGTGTCTTGGAACGTGCGCGAGAAGAAATGCGCGAAAAAAATGACATCTATTTCACCTACAACGAACTCCGTGCGCGCCCTAACAACTCGAAAAGTGAAGTCATCAAAATTCAATTTTTGATTCAAGACAACCCCGACCGACCCGACATCAAGGAAAAAATTCGGCAGCTCGAACTCCAAGACAAGCAAAAAGCACGGCTCGAAAAACGAAAAACAAAAGCCGAAAAAACGGAAAAAGAATTGTCCCAACCACTCGAAAATCTGTTTTCGATTGTGGACAATATCGAGAATTTAGAAAAAACGTTCGATAATTTGGTCACTACTCCACCCCCCAGTATCCGACCCGATTTTTTGAATTTTGAACCTCAAAAAGAAGAAAAAACTGCGTTTTTGGAATCTGAATTCATCGAATTGTTTCAATTTTTTGACACCGAAGCAACCACCGATGAGATTCGTGATTTCATCGAAGGCTTGCGCGCCGAAGACCCCGAACACTTGTTAGACGTATTGTTATACGCCAAACAAGCGCAACAAAAAGGCAACGCCGTTAAAAATATTTATGCCTACGTCGTGAGCGGTCTGAAATCGCGAATCGGTAAAGGATTGGCGCAACGGCAACGCAAAAAACAAGCCCAACAACGGCTCGATGCACAAGGAAAAGCCGACCATCAAACCATCTTGGATTGGATTGAAAAGGAGTTTAAACCGTTTGCACAACAATATTATCTCGACTTGGGGGCAACCACCGCCACCACCGAAAAACAACAATTCGTGCAGCAAAAAAGAGACGAAGCCGTGAAAAATGCCGCCATTCGCAAGCAATTTTTCAACCCCGATGGCTCGCTTCGACCCGATGAATTGCGCCTTGCCATGGGCATCGAGCAAAGCATGAGACGCGACGAAACCCACGAATCCATTTTTATCCGTTGGGCTGCCGACCATAAAAACGTGACGGTACGAAAACAAAACGACCGTTGGGCAATGCAATCACTCGAATTATTTTAAAGAAATTTAAAGATTTTTAAGGAAAAATACAGATTTTTAAAGAAAAATAATGAAAAATAAATCACTTTCTACCACTTTTCTTGCCGATGGTATCGAAATTCGGGTGATTCAACAGGCGAAACAAGAATTTATTTCGCTGACGGATATTGCTAAAAAATTTAATCCGCGTACCGAAATTGTCATTCAAAACTGGTTGCGTACCCGCACAACCGTCGAATTGTTGAGTGTTTGGGAAAGTTTGCACAACACCGATTTTAATCACATCGAATCTGATGTGATTAAAATGCAAGCAGGTTTGCCTGCATTTACGCTCTCGGTAGGCGAGTGGACGAGCAAAACCAACGCCATCGGCATTCACGCCCGCGCAGGCAGATACGGCGGCACGTTTGCCCATGCCGACATCGCGCTCGAATTTTGCTCGCACCTCAGTCCCGCGTTCAAACTATACGTCATCAAAGAATTTCAACGCCTTCAAAGCGAAGAATCCAAGCAACTCAACCAAGAGTGGAGCGTGCGCAGACTCATCGCAAAAGCCAATCACCGAATCCATACGGAAGCCATTCGGCAGCATTTTATCCCCAAAATGGCGCAACAAACCACTGCCGAAGGTTTATATTTTGCGTCAGAATCCGACTTGTTGAACGTCGCCGTTTTTGGTGCAACTGCTCGCGAATGGCGCGAACAAAACCCCACCGCAAAAGGCAACCTACGCGACCACGCCACCGTCGAACAATTACTCGTGTTGGCAAATTTGGAAAGCCTCAACGCGCATTTGCTCAAAATCGGATTGCCACAAGACGAACGCCTCAAAACCCTCAACAAAACCGCCATTGAGCAAATACAAATCTTGCTCTCCAGTTCTGCCGTAAAAACAATTGGAATAGAAACAAAGAAAAATCCTTAAATTTCCTTAAAAATATTTACATTTCTGCAAAAACACAGATTTTTAAGGAAACGTAAATATTTATACAGAAAAATCTGTATTTTTCTTTATTTTTAAAGAAAAGATTTTCAAAAAGTAACGTCACGATTTTCAAAAAAAAATTAATCGGCAGTTTTGGGCTTTCAATCAATAAAAAAATGAAAACGGATTTTCACAATTTTGAAAAAATGAAAAATTGACTTTTGAACGTCAAAAAAAGTCTCCCCCCCAGTATCCAAACGAGATTTCAATGTTTTTCAAATTAGAAGATTTGTTTTTCTGTATTTTTCTTTAAATTTCTGTATAAATCTTTATTTTTCCTTAATAAAATTTTGTTTTTTAGTTGAAAAAGTTTTTGTGTAAAATTTAAAGTTGGGTGCAATGCTACTTTTTGTAGTATTATTTTCGATTTGAAGCATTTTTTTATTAAAGTTTGACATCTTTGGGTTGAAAGGTTTAAAAACGCTTAAAATTGAATTTAAAAAAGAAAAGATTTTTTTTAAATCAAAAATTACGCTGAATTTATGCGGATAAATTTTTTCAACTGAAAAAAACTTAAAAATATGCTTGGATACTGGGGGGTAGGGCAGAAAGCATCAAAACACAGATTTTTCTTTG
>JBJOPA010000419.1:0-7182 GCA_046051005.1 Bacteroidota bacterium | reverse complement strand
CCCCCAGTATATCGCCCCGTTTTTTGGTTTTTTTTAAGGTTTTTTGTTGAAAAAATTTTTGTTTTTATATTCTTTTCGTTTTCCATGTTTCGCGTTGATATTTTCCCAATCGTCCATTCCTTTAAAAACTAAATTTTTCAAAAAAAAATAAAGACTCCCAAAACGGCAAGTCTTTATTTTTTTTTGAGTCAAATTTTATTTCAACGTATCAAAAATATCATCAATTTGAATCGGCGTAGCGGCGTTAAAAGCTTCTGCATACGGCACATCAATGAGCCGTCCGTTGACGGAATCTTTCCCTTTCAATGCCTCCAAAAATTGTGGACTCGAAATGGGCGTTTGCGGTTCGGCGTTCCAAACCATCGTCGGATTGTGGAATTGCGAGGCATACGTCAAAACGATTTCAGCTTTTTGTTCCATATATTTTGAAATATCCACCATAAAATCGGCAGTCCGATTTCTGTCTTGCACGTAGTGATACACTTTTCGAGGTCGAAAGGCAATTTGCGGCGTATTTTGAAGCATCAACACCGCATTTTCGGCTTGAATGTCGTAATGAATGGCATGTTTATCGCCATTTTCGATGGTTTTAATTTTCACCAAACCTGACAAAAATGCGGCATCGGCGGTCAATTTTGCGGCGCGTCCATGGTCGGGGTGTCGGTCGTCAAGCGCGTTGGCAAGCACAATATCGGGCTGATATTGCCGAATGACGCGAATAATTTTCAACAAATTTTCCTCATTTTGCGTAAAAAAACCATCTTCCATGTCCAACTGAATGCGGACGATTGCGCCCATTTTTTGGGCTGCATCGAGTGCTTCTTGCGTCCGAATTTCCGCCGAACCACGCGACCCCAACTCGCCTTTTGTGAGGTCAAGCAACCCAACGGTATAACCTTTTTCGATATGTTTCAAAAGCGTTCCGCACGCGCTCAACTCCACATCGTCGGGGTGAACACCAATGGCTAAAATATCTAATTTCATACAAATGTTTTTCAAAAAAGTGAGGATAATTGTAAAAAAAACGCTTAATTTGCCCTTCATTTTGAGGCGGGGCGCATGTTGAAAATTTTTGACAAAGGTACGACCCATTCCACGAAGTGAGGTGATAAAATTGGTCTTTTTTTTTGAACATAAGTTAAGTAAAACAACAATGGATTTTTTGAAGAGTTTTAGGAATTACGGTCGCGCATGGGCGATGATTTCGGCGTTGCGGCTTTGGCGCGTGGCATTCATACCCGGTTTTATCAGCTTGATACTGGGGGGGGGCATCTTTTGGCTCGGTTGGGAATGGAAAGACCTTTTTGCAACGTGGTTGGGCAGTTTTTATCCCGAAAACTGGTACGGAAAGGCATTTATCGGCACAATTTTGAAAAGTTTGGGCATTTTATTGACATTTTTTGGCGGATTCTTTACGTATAAAAATTTGATTATCCCCATTTCTTCGCCGTTTTTGTCTATCATTTCCGCTCGAGTCGAGGCAAAATTGACCGAAAAACCCGTCGAAGAACCGCCGTTTTTGGAAGCCCTCACACGCGGGTTGAGCCTCACTTTTCGCAATTTGTTTAAAGAATTATTTTTTACAATTTCTTTGTTATTGCTTGGTTTTGTTCCATTTTTGACCATTTTTATTGCGCCGCTTATCTTTTTGGTGCAATCAAATTACGCGGGTTTTGGCAACATGGATTTTGCGTTGGAACGTTTTTTCAATCGCCAACAATCGGTCAGTTTCGTTCGCGCCCATCGGCTGATGGCGGTTGGAAATGGCGCGGCGTTTTTGGCGTTGTTGTTCTTGCCCGTTTTGGGATTGCTGATTGCGCCCGCGCTTTCCGTAGCGGCGGCAACGATTGGCGTGGTCGAAAAAATTAAAAAATAAATTCTTTTAATTCTTTTTGGTTTAATAAATACTTTTTATCCGTATTTTTGCCGTTTGAAAAAGTTTTTGATTGGCAGAAAAAATATTTTAGCACATTGGAAAAGGTACAACAGCAAGTCTATAAGGCAAAAGAACCCGAGCAAAAAGCCCTCGAAATCAATCTTGACGACTCCATTTATGGCACTTTTGCTGAAATTGGAGCGGGTCAAGAGGTGGCGCGGCACTTTTTTCAAGCGGGCGCGGCAGCAGGAACCATTGCCAAAACGATGTCCGCATATGACAAAACTTTTTCAGATGACATTTACGGCATCGAACCCAACGGGCGATACGTGTGCGAGCAACGACTTTATAAAATGCTCGACCACGAATACAATTTGCTGCGCGACCGATTGCAAAACGAACGGACAAATACCAATTTTTTTGTATTTGCCGACACCGTTGCCGCCATCAATTATTCCAGAACCATTCGCGGCGAAGGTTGGTTGGGCGTGCGGTTTCAACTCAGCCCCAATGCGCCGCCAAATGACCTCGTCATACACGTAAAAATGCTCGACAACGACAACCGATTGCAGCAACAAGCCATCGGAATACTTGGCGTGAACCTCATTTTCAGCATTTATCGCTATCCGCGCAACATCGAATCATTATTAAAATCGCTCATGGATAACCTGCACGGACGGGTTTCCATTGACATGATTCGCCTCACGGGACACGATTTTAAAGACCTCGACAACCGTAGATTGAGCCTTTGGCTCGTCAAATATGGCTTGACCGACGTTGCCATGTTCGGTCCCGACAAAAGAAATTTACACGCCTCGGAACTCGTTTACAAAAAATCTGTCCTCGTCGTGCGCGGCAGTTTCAGACCCGTTACGCTCGTAAATGACGACATGATTCGCGCCGCGTGGGAACAATTCCGAAATGAAAAAGACGTTGACCCTAAAAAAACCGTCTTGCTCACCGAAATTACCCTCGACAACCTAAAACTCTCCGACGAAGACATTGACGAAAAAGATTTTTTAGACCGCGCTGACCTCTTGAACGCCATCGGGCAAACGGTTTTGATAACCAATTGCGAACAACATCAACGATTGGTAGATTATTTCGCAGACTTTAAAGTTCAAAAATTGGGACTCGTGGTGGGAATTAAAATTTTGCTAAACACCATAAATGAAAAATTTTATGCCAATAAAGATGCCAGTTTGCTCTCTGCATTTGGCGAATTGTTTACGCAAAATGTGAAATTATACGCCTACCCGATTTTGCAAGAAGGAAATAACGAATTGATGACCGCAGAAAATTTGGAAATTCCCGACGGCGTAAAATTTTTATATCGTCATTTGCTAGAAACTGGGCAAATTGAAGACATCAAAGGTTTTGATAGAAAAAATTTACATATTTATTCTTCGGCGGTTTTGCGCATGATTCACCACAACGAGGGCGATTGGGACAAACTCGTGCCGCCAAAAGTTGCTGCGCTCATACGCGAAAAGTTTTTGTTTGGTTTCCCCGCCGAAAGTCGGATATTTGAGTATTAAAAATGCCCCCCCCCAGTATATTCCCCCCTCAATCCCCCCGAAGGAAGGAGGAAAGCAGCATTTTTTGAAAAAAAGAAAATAAAAGAATAAAAAATTGTTTTTTTGATGAAAAAAAGAAAGGAACAAACCGTCGGAGAAGCCCTGCAAGCCCTCGTGAAAGGAATGAATTGGACGCAAAAAATAAATCAAGCCCGATTGGAAAACATTTGGCGCGACGAAATGGGCGATTTTATCACCCGTCAAACCCGTTCTATTGTCTTGAAAAATAAAATTTTATACATCGAAATCGAATCCGCCGCCCTACGCATGGAGCTTTCTTACGGAAGAGATTTGTTGACAAAAAGGCTAAACGAATCATTAGCAGAAGAATATTTGACCGATGTTGTATTGAAATAAATTTTCATAAAAAAGCACATAAAAAAAAGGCTTCCCGCGTGCGGGAAGCCTTTTTTTGTTTGGAATTTCGTTTTTCTTAAAAAATTTTTAAGCAAAAATTTCTGTTCCTGCGAAATGAAATGCGCCTTCGATGGCAGCATTTTCATCGCTATCCGAACCGTGAACTGCATTTTCGCCGATGCTTTTTGCATATTTTGCACGAATCGTACCCGCGTCTGCATTCGCTGGATTGGTAGCACCAATCAATTTGCGAAAATCAGCAACCGCATTTTCTTTTTCCAAAATCGCCGCCACGATTGGACCACGCGACATAAATTCTACCAATTCGCCATAGAAAGGGCGTGCGCTGTGAACGGCATAAAATTCACCTGCTTTTTCTGTCGAAAGTTTGGTGTATTTCATCGCAACAATTTTGAAACCAGCTGCGCAAATGTCGTTCAAAATGCCGCCGATGTTTCCATCTTCCACCGCATCGGGCTTAATCATGGTAAAGGTTCTATTACTCATTTTCTTTTTTACTTTTTAAATATTTTTTTAAAAATAATGACCAAACAATTGTGAATTTTACTTTGGCGGCGCAAAATTACATTCTTTCCGCAAATTATTGAACAATGTTTTAAATTTTTTCAAAAAAAGTAATTGGATTGACTGGCAAGCGGTAAAAAAAATGTATCTTTGTCAACGTTTTTTTTCAAGAAAAAGAAAAATGAGGATAAAACCCATGCAATTATTTTGTTTTATTTCAAGTCGTTCAAAAAAATATGATGTTGATACAAAATAGCCCCCCTCCCAGTATCCGCCGCGTTTTTGGCGTATTTTTAATTATTTTAAGCCTTTTTTCAAGCATTTCGACCGCCAAAAGCCAAAGTTTAGATGCCTACAATCGTGGTTTCGTGTACGACCGCGAGCGTGTGTATGACTTTCGCTTGCAAACGCACGGCTGGTGGACAATTGGCATGAGATACGGACGCATCAAAACTTATTATAAAACGAGTTTCTACGAATTCAATCTCGGCGAACTCCGCCACCCCAAAGAAACCGCCCGCGCCAGCGAATTTTCGGGATTGGGCGACAACCCGTTCGGCACGTATGTTTTTGGAAAACAAAACAAGGCATTTGTCTTGCGCGCAGGCATCGGAAAAAAACGTTATTATTCCGAAAAAGCCGTTCAAAAAGGCGTTGCATTGAGCGTCAATTACGCTTTTGGAGCCAATTTGCTTTTTTTAAAACCTTATTATTTGACGTTGCGGTCGCAAGATTTGCCGTCCGGAATTGATGTTCGATATTCGCCCGAAACGGCAAAAGATTTTTTGGACGTAAGCAAAATTGAAGACAACGCCGCATTTTTTGTAGGAATAAACCAAATTTCTGTCTTGCCCGGCGGCTATGCGCGAGCGGGATTGCAAATAGACGGAGCCATTTCAGACAAAACGATTTCCGCTTTGGAGGTCGGTATGCAAGTTGACATCTTTCCAAAACGCATTCCCATCATGGTTTCAGAACAAAATCGCGCTTACTTTTTAAACTTTTATCTATCTTTGCAGTTTGGAAAAAGAAGATGATTTTTTAAAACAATTAGGGGTTAAAATTTGTTCTTTTTTTTTGCATTTTTGTAGAAAAAACGTTTAAAAAATATAAGAAATGATTGAATTACCAATCGCCGACACTCGACCCGAAAGAAAAGCCCGACCCGATTGGTTGCGCGTGAAATTGCCCACTGGCGAAGCATTTAAACAAGTGAAAAGTATTGTAAACGAACACCGTTTGCATACGATTTGCGAAAGCGGACATTGTCCGAATATGGGCGAATGTTGGGGCGCAGGCACGGCAACTTTCATGATTTTGGGCAATGTTTGTACGCGGTCTTGCTCTTTTTGCGCCGTAAAAACGGGTCGTCCGAACGAATACGACGAAGACGAACCGCGCCGCGTCGCCGAAGCCATTGCGTTGATGGGCGTAAAACACGCCGTCATCACGTCCGTCAATCGCGACGAATTGAAAGACAGAGGAGCCGAAGTTTGGTATCAAACGGTGGTGAAAGTGAAAGCGGCTTCGCCAAAAACGACGATTGAAACCCTGATTCCTGACGTAAAAGCCAATTGGGACGCGCTTTATCGCATGATTGAAGGCGGTCAAGAAGTGGTTTCTCACAACATGGAAACGGTGGAAAGATTGTATCGCAAAGTTCGCCCGCAAGCGAAATATGAGCGGAGTTTAGACCAAATTAGACGGACAAAAGACGCGGGAAAACGCACCAAATCGGGCGTTATGCTTGGTTTAGGCGAAACCAAAGCCGAAGTTTTTAGCATCATGGACGATTTGGTGGCGCACGGTTGCGACGTTCTCACGCTCGGACAATATTTGCAACCCACCAAAATGCACATCGAAGTTGCGGAATTTATTCACCCCGACTTGTTCGCCGAATACAAAGAAGTTGGCTTACAAAAAGGTTTCAATTTCGTAGAATCGGGTCCGTTGGTTCGTTCGTCTTATCATGCAGAAAGACATATTTGAAAAAAAATAGAGTTCTCAAAAAAAAACTTATCGAGGTGATTTCGATAAGTTTTTTTTTGAGATATTTTATTTGAATTTCTGCATATTTAGTTCCAAAACTACTCAAAACAAGGCAACAACAACTCAACCACAACGTTAATTTTCTAGAAATATCTTTTTAAAATTCCATTTTTTTTATAAATTTCATTGTATTATTTTTTAAAGAGTTCGGCAGCAATATTGTTCTTTTCAAATCCTATTTTTCGCCCCCCCCCAGTATATTTGCCATTTTTTGGCTTATTTTGCTTGAAAATTTGTTAAATGTTATCTCTATTCAATTGATTTAAAAACTTTGCGGAAAACTATCCAACATAATTCTCATAAAGAGTAAGAAAAATATGCTCAATAAAAACGCGGTATTTGGTTTCGAGGGTCTGCAATTTTCTTCTGTTATTGCCTTGAAAAGTATCCAAAAAAATAACATCGTTAAAGGAATCATCACTATGAAAAAACCTAAAAATAAGAATAGAATAATGGTTAAAATAGCATCCATTTCGACCCAATTATCAACATACCACCTTGTCCAAATCCAAGGTTTCAAATTATGCTGACCAATCGCATCGTGCCAATCCTCTTCTGTTTTAAATGTATATATCTCTTTTTTTGTTTCATTCACAATAAAAAAACTGTTATTTGAAAACCCTATGATATGATTTTTATAGAAATACCATTTTTTTATAGAAATATCTTCCCGTTTTCCGTTCAAAGTTAAAGTTATTCCACTCCCATTGTCACGCATCATATTGCCACTTGGCGTTTGATGTTCCCAGTCTCCTAACCCATACCCATGCGCATGAAAAGAGCCGATGATGAGAAACG
>JBJOPA010000418.1:0-9962 GCA_046051005.1 Bacteroidota bacterium | reverse complement strand
CTCGTCCAAACAGGCGGCGAATGGCGATTCCTTTGATAAAATAATCGCGTTTTTTGTGATATACATTTTTAAAATTGATGAGTTCCAACGTGTCTTTTCCGTTTGCCATGATTACAAAAATCGGCACGAACACTATCGCCGCTTCTGTAATATCTTTTGGCACATTCTTGTAGCCGTCGGCATCGAAATAATGTCTAAAACCTTCGACTTCGGACACCATTCGGCGTTTGTCGGGGTCGTTGGTGTGCGCCAAAATGTAGGCGACGTGTTGTTTGTAAAAAGCGTTCAATTCGGTGGGCAACACATGAATCGCATGTTGATTTATCATCTCATGTCCACGCCAACCAAAATGAGGCGAAAAAGATGCCCCCCCCAGTATAATTCCCAAAATTAGCCATTTTAATGTGTTTTTCATTAATTTTAAAGCGTTTTTGTGAAGAAAAAGTGTATTTTTTTTGAATTATTATTGATAGTTTGTATCAAAAAAAATTAGATTTTTTTCAAAAATTCCATCGTATCAACGCCATCGGCGTAATCTGAAAGTGCAGGCGATTGCGCTTTTCCGAACGCAAAAGCCGACAAATCGGCGGGCAATTGAGGCATTTTTTTTGAATTATTGAGCGTTGAAGTACTCGCCACTACGCATTGAATGGCTTCGGCTTGGGCAGCAATTTTTTCTTCTAAATCTTTTATTGAATCGTAATATTCGTAATGTAAGACAGAAATGGAAGAACTTAATTTGTCCGATTCAGCCAATAACAAACAGCCATTTTGCATATATTTTACCCGATTGAGAATCAACAAAGTGACTTGAAAATCAAAATTATTTTTATATCTTTCATAAATCACCATGTTCGGCGAAAACTCGTGTAGGGCTTCTAACATTGGAATAAAATCATATTCACGTGGAACAAATATTTTGGAAACATTTCGACAACCCAAACCAAAATAACTGAACACATCGTCGCCCAATGCCATGAAATCGGCTTCATTTTCGCCCCCCCCCAGTATGCCGACCGAATTTCGATTTTTTCTGATGATATTAGGATATTTTGAAAAATACGATTCAAAATATCGCGCTGAATTGTTGCTTCCTGTGGCAATTACGGCATCGAAAGGCGGCAATCGTCCTTCGTTGAGTTCAAAAAAAGGAAGCGTTTCGGGTGCAATTTCGGCTAATTTTTGTAATAAAAACGGCAATAAAAGCGCATCTTTTTCTGAAATTTTGATTTTTGCTTTGTTGCCGCTCAAAAAAACGCACAACACATCGTGAAAACCGACCAATGGAATGTTGCCCGCCACCACCAACGCCACCGTGCGCACGGGCGCAGGCGACGCATCGAAATTATCGTAATATTTTTGTAGCCAATCCGTCAATAAATCGCGTTGCAAAAAGTCATTTGCGACGGCTTGCACGGCTTTTTGCTGATTTTCGGGCGTAAACCAAGCGTTTTGATGAAAACTTCGGCGGATAATTGCCTCTAATTCGGGCTGATAAATGTTGCGACGCAAGGCTTCGCCAAGTTTGTGCAATGCCTCAATTTTTTCGTTTAACGTCATTTTATATTTTAATTTTTGAAACATGTTTTAATTTTTTTGCAAAAATAAGCATTTTATCGAACGGACAAATGAGAAAATATTTTTAAAGGATTCAGACGGCTAAAAAAATATCAACACGGAGCATGAAAAACGATAATATTTTAAAACAAAAATATTTTACCAAAAAATATCCAAAAAGGCGGTTTTATACTGGGGGGGGGCATATTTTTCAGAAATTTTGGTTTGAAAGTGTTTGAACGATTAAAAAAAATGTCAACGCGAAACATGGAAGGCAGATTTTTTTGAAAACAAAAATATTTTTCTAAAAAAAAAAAAAGCGCGGCGTACTCCGAAAAGTAACACCGCGCCAAACCTAACCTTTAAACAATAAACTAATTCTTAAAATCCCGATTTACCATTTAATTTTCAAATAAACATAAACTCTTATCTTTGGATTTGCAAATAGCCCGAAATGGTTTTGCCTTCTCCGTTTTCGATGAGGTAGAAATAGGTTCCGTCGGGCAATAATGCGCCGTTCCAAGTTCCGCCCCAGTCGTTTTTATAGTTTTTAGTCTCAAAAACGCCCGTTCCCCAACGATTGTAGAGCCGAATGACGTGATTCGGAAACTCGTCCAAACCTTCGATAATCCAGTTGTCGTTGAGTCCATCGCCGTTCGGAGACATGCCCGTAAGCGGTCGAATTTCGTTGCAAACGACCTTGATTTCCACGAACGCACGCGCACAACCCGCCGAATTACAGATTTCATATTCCAAGACATCTTTTCCACAAAAATCGGTTTTCGGAATGTACAACAACGACGAATCCGCCATGATGATGGCTTCGCCATTTTTGGGTTTGTTGACGATTCGGAACGACGAAAGCCGCCCGTTTGTAGAATCGTTGCGCAAAATATCAATGCGAATGCGGTTGTTTTTAGGCGTTGTTGCAGCATTATTATTGGCAATTGGCAAAATAATAAGCTGTCGCGCATAGACCGTTGTGTTGATGAAAGTCGTGTCCGAAATGCCATTTTCATCGCTGATAACATAGCAAGAACGCTCCAAACCCACTACTCTACCCACCGATTGGATACAAAGCGTACCCGACAAGCGATAATATTCTGCATAACCGAGATTGGTGCTTGCAATTTTGGTAATCGTGTAGCGCGTTCCGACCAATTCGTTGGTTTCCAAGCAAGTCGTATCGGCTTGCCCGACCAACAAACGATTGTTGACAGTGCGCGGCGTTACACAAACGATTTTCACCGCCACCGAATCTTTACAACCGATGGAATCTGTAAACACCAAATTGTGATTGCCAACAGGCAAATTGAGGCTCACGCCCGAAGCGCACGAACCAAAAAGACTCGTCAACGCTACGCCGTTGTTCGTCGCCGAAACAAATCGGGTGCGGGCAACGGGGATACAAATTTCAGCCGTTGCGTTACAATTGCCCGTCCAATTCAACAAAGATGTTGGCGTAATAAAATCTTGACAACAACCTTGATTGTTGTTCGTCAAGACGACATTGAGGGTTTTGAAACACGTTGTATCCGCAATTCGGCGAACCGTCACCGTGTAATTGCCTGCTGGCAAACCCGTGCGTGCGTTGCCTGCCGCCGTTGTCGGATTGCCCAATGTGGACGACCAAACAAAGGTGTAATTGACAACATTGTCAACGTTAATAGTCACCACGCCATTGTTTTGCCCACAAGTTGGATTGGTGGCATTTGCAATGGCAATGGGTTCGATGCAACGACACGAATCCGCGATGACTACCGAAATAGTGCGCGAACAAGTGCCGTCAGTAGCAGTCACCGAATAAGTGCCTGCAAGTAGATTCGTTCTGGTGGCTCCAGAATTATTGTCAGACCAAGTATAGGTCAAAGTAGCGGGACTAAGGTTGGCGATACCGTCGTTGCGACGACAAGTTGCCGCCCGTGTATCCACCGTAATATCTAAGGTTCTCAACACCGTGATGCGTTGTACTTTTGTTGCCGTATTGCCGCATTGGTCGGTTGCCGTCCACGTGCGCGAAAGCACATAATCACAATTGCTCAAAACGGTTGACGTTTCGCGCATCGTAACGGTTGCGGTTCCGCAAGAATCGGTTGCCGTAACGATGGGCGCAGTAGGAATCACACCGCCCGTCGAAAGATTGACGGTTACGTCCGCAGGGGTACCCCCCAGTATCGGCGCGTTATTGTCGTATATTTGAATCCAAATTTTAAATCTTGATGTATTTCCACAAGTGTCCGAAGCCACCCAATCGCATTGCATCTCTACGATGAATCCATCACGAAGACAATTGCCCACACGACGACCAATATCAACAAAAGACAAACGCGGTGTTACACCCGAATTGTCCGTAGCACGCGCATCATTCACCCCAAAAACAGGTGGATTGCTGCACGAAAAACGAAGCGTATCGCCATTGCGAACCCCCAATAAACGTGGGTTGGTCAACACAATGACAGGTGCAATCGAATCGTTGGCACAACCGCCGCGACCGCCGCCATTGTTGGCAGTTATCACGATTGGAAAACGCGACGACGTACATGCGCCCGATGCATCACAAACCTCTACGCAAAGCGTATCGTTGCCGAGATATAATGGATTAGATGTATAAGTTACACAAACTTGACCATTGACCACCGATGCACGCGCTGTGCCGTGTTGCGCTCCGCAAATACGGGTTGTAAATCGTTCATTTGCGTCAGGGTCGGTGATGGTTGTACAAAAACTAAGTACCGAATCTGCCGTAATTGTCAAATTTCGAGGCGATAATACTGGGGGGGTGTTCAAATTCGGACGCGGCATGACGGTTACGCCTACATTTCCTCTCGTACACGCGCCCGAAGGGTCACAAACGGATATGCAAATAGAATCCGTTCCTACAAAACCCGGATTGGGTTGATAGCGGACACAAACTTGCGTCGCGCTCGTGCTGACCACCGTTGCCGTGCCGTCATTGACACCACAAATGGAAGCCGTAAACGTCGTTGCGCCGTCAGGGTCGCTGACATTGATACAAAAAATGCCATTGCTGTCTCTCAAAATTGGGGCAGGCGGCGTGATTGCCAAAACGGGCGGGCGATTCGGATTCGGACGCGGCGTAACCGTTACGCCTACGTTTCCTCTCGTACACGCGCCCGAAGGGTCACAAACGGATACGCAAATAGAATCCGTTCCTACAAAACCCGAATTGGGTTGATAACGGACACAAACTTGCGTCGCGCTCGTGCTGACGATGGTTGCCGTACCATTATTGACACCACAAACCGAAGCCGTAAACGTTGTGTCGCCATTTGCATCGCTGATGTTGATGCAAAATGTGGTGTTGCTGTCTTGTCGAATCGGCGCGGGTGGCGTAATCGTGAGTACTGGGGGTTGCACATTACAAACCCTTGACGGGCAATAACTATCAATATTTTGCCAAATGCCGCCTGTTGCCACCACATAAAGATTGTATTCAAACGGATTGGTGTTGGATATTTCGACTTCGTTCATACCCGAAATGGGGAAAGTTTGGTCGTCGTGCCAATGCAACCAAAAACACGCCGTAGGGTTGCGAATATCAAAACGTAGGCAACTCACCGTTGTCCAATCCGTTGCCCCTACCCTTCTTGCGCCGCTCGCGCCGCCCGAATAGAACGTGTTGAGCGAAACAATGCCCAACGTTGGACCCGCCGTAGAACCGTTGAGATTCTGAACGCCATAGTTGAGGTCAGAAGCAGGCGCAAGGTTAGAAAAATTCTCTTGCGACGCAATGACGGGGTTGGAAATTAAACGTGGGTCGTATTCAAAACGGTAATTGGCATCGCCCATCAAGAACGTATGCGCCGCGTCGTGCGCCCGAACTTGGAGGGCAATTGTCACTTTTTGCGTCTGACAATCTACCGTTTTTACTTGAAACCGAACGTCAAATTGTCCGTTCTGACCGATGGCAAGCGTCGAAAAAAATATCCACATCAATATCGAGAGGATTTGATTTCGCCGCATAAATGTCGAAATTTTCATAGAAAAATCGTCTTTTAGCTTATCTGAAAAATCAATTTTTAAAAAATAAAAAAACTTACTCGCAAGAGAAAAATACCACAATGGCAGCTTTTTTTTTGCGTTTATTTTTTATTTGTTCTTATTGTTTTTTGTTTATTTTGTTTTTTGTTTAAGTCCCCCCTCAATCCCCCCGAAGGGAGGAAGGAAACTATTTATTTTGAAAAAGGGACGATTAAGAAAACGTCAACGCTGAATATGGAAAACGATATTTTTCAAAATTTTAAAAATATTTTTCAAAAAACACCCCCCCCCAGTATAAAGCCCATTTTTAGCGATTTTTATTGTCAAAAATCAGGATTTGCAATCCGTTTTTGTTTCTTCGTGATGACGAAAGAAATTTTGACGACTTGCAAACCCCAATTTCTAACAATAGTGAGGTTTCAACATAGCCCTTAGAAAAGTGATTTCGCCTTTCTAACGACCTGCGAAGCCAACGATTTTAGCCAACGATTTTCTTAATGCGGCACACCCGAATAACGTCCGTTGTTGAGTTTCCACAACACTTGGTCATTAAAGTTTACGTCTGCATCAAGGTTAAAGTCGCCTAATTTATATTGGTCAAAAATACCTGATTGCCCTTTCCACAACTGCGAATCATTGAAATTGATGTCGAAATTGGTGACTTGGGTGGTTTTGAATCCATCACCAGCATACATTGTCCATTTTGAACCTTTGAGTTTTTGTCCAAACGAAGGCGGATTTGTCAATTCAAATCCATTCGCCGCCGTAAAGTCAAAATTCAACACGCCATTTGCAAGTGGAACCGCCGTCGGTGACATCGCGCCCATGTGATTGCGATGCTCGATAACGACATAATAATTGCCACTCGGTACGTTGATACACGGCGTGAGGAACTCAACGGTTCCGTCATTATGCAACCAAGCGGCTGCGCGGAAAACGGTAGAAGCAGTTGCCGTCGAAGTTCGCAACGACACCAACACCCAGTCGGTAACGGTTGCTGGATAAGTCGTAATTGCGTCTCCTTCCGTTCCTGCGTAGTTCCATGGCGCACCTTTGTAAGGCTGTCCTGCAATCGTAGGCACGGCAAATTGACCTGTTTGAACGGTTTGACCCGGCAATAATCCGCGTTGATTCAAGATGGTGGTCATTCGATTGGTAGCCGTTTGGAACGGACCTTCGAGCAACACTTTCAATGTCAACGTGATACAAGGGTTGTCAAATACGGTGATAAATGCTTGCGCCGTATCACATTTCACAGGTGCGCCGTTGTCACAAACTTGGTAGGTAAATACATCAGGTCCGATATAGTTCGCCAATGGCGTATAGATGTAAGTACCATTTGCATTCAAAGTCAACAAACCATGTGTTGGAGCTGTAATCAAACTAAATGTCAAAGTTTGACCGACATTTGGGTCTGTATCATTGGTTCCAACATTGCCCGAAACGGGTGTGTTTTTGACCGTCGAATTGGCATCATCAATGGCAACGGGTTGCAAATTGATGTTTCCTGGAGGCGAATTTGGATTGACGGTAACGGTTACCGTTGCCGTGTCGCACAAGATAGGTGCGCCGTTGTCACAAATTGCATATTGGAAAGTTGCCGTACCCGTAAAGCCTGGCGTTGGGGTGAATGTCACCGTTCCGTCTGGATTTACAACTGGCGTTCCACCGACAGGCGTTCCGATAATCATCGGATTGCTGAGGGTTTGGTTCGGGTCTGGGTCAAGGTCATTTCCTTTTACAGGAATGATGACTGGCATCGCCGTAGTTGTGGTGACGGCATCGTCATTTGCAATTGGCTTGTCATTCTGATTCACGCCCGCAGGTGTTACATCAATAAAGATTTTAGCCGTTGTGCAAAGTACGGGTGCGCCATTGTCACACACGCGATAAACTGCCGAATCGCGACCAGTAAATCCAGTATTTGGGGTGTAAGTATAAACACCTGTTGTTGGATTGATGGTCAAATTGCCATTTGGCGTGTTTGTTACTACGCTATATGTCAACGTTTGACCTGTGTTCGGGTCGCTGTCATTCAAAGACGCATTTCCGAAAACTGGGGTGTTGATAGGCGTAGTTGTGGCATCGTTTTGGGCAATTGGAGCTACGTTTACTGGGGGGGGGGTCGGATTGACGGTAATTGTCACTTTTGCAGTATCGCAAAGTGCTGGATTGCCGTTGTCACAAACTTGATATTCAAAAACAGCCGTTCCCACAAAACCCGGTGTAGGGGTAAATGTGACTGTACCGTCAGGATTTACCACAACTGTTCCACCTACGGGCGTACCCACGATAGCTGGATTGGTGAGCGGGTTGCCATTCGGGTCAAAGTCATTTGCTTTCACATTAATCGTAGTTGGTGTATTGGCATTGGTTGCCAACACATCGTCGTTTGCAACTGGTGGTACATTGACCAACGGAGCTGCCGCAATCGTGATGCGCACCCAAGCCGTATCGCACAACGACGGAACGCCATTGTCACAAACTTTGTATTGGAAGCTATCTACGCCAACAAAACTACCAATTGGTGTGTAACTAAATGCACCTGTCAACGGGTTGAATGAAGTTACCAAACCACTTGTTGGAGGTGTCAAACGGGTGAACGTCAACGTATTTCCATCAGGGTCTGAATCATTTGTAGCAATATTGCCTGCAACTGGTGTATTTGGCAATGTTGTGTAAGCATCATCAATTGCATTTGGTGCAGAATTTTGCGCAGCAATCGGCGGCGTGACCGTAATGGTTACTTTTGCCGTATCGCAAAGCGAAGGTGTACCTGTATCACAAACTTGATATTCAAAAACAGCCGTTCCTACAAAACCCGGTGTTGGGGTGAAGGTTACCGTTCCATCAGGATTGACAACAGGCGTACCCCCAGTAGGTGTACCGATAATCGTAGGATTGTTGAGCGGGTCGCCATTCGGGTCAAAGTCATTTGCTTTGACAGGAATCACGATAGGCGTATTGACCGTTGTAGTCGGCGCATCGTCGTTTGCTACTGGTTTTACATTCGTAGCAGGCGGCGTAGCAGGTTGAACCGTGATACGAATCCAAGCCACATCGCACAAAATAGGCGAACCATTGTCGCAAGCACGATATTGAACGCTGTCTGTTCCAACAAAACCCGTGTTAGGCGTGTAGGTGTACAAACCCGTTGCGGACAAAGTCAATGTACCATTTGTAGCTGCTGTAAGTTGTGTATAAGTCAATATTTGACCCGCATTTGGGTCGCTGTCATTGGTGGCTGCATTGCCAGAAACAGGCGTATTTACGCTTGTAATAGCGGCATCATCAATGGCATTTGGCACCACATTGGCTTGGTTCGGGTCTGGATAAACGTTGATATTCACCGAAGCGGTATCACATTTTACGGGCGAACCATTGTCACAAACTGAATATTGAAACACCGCCGAACCGCTAAATCCAGGTGCAGGCGTGAATGTCACTGTTCCGTCTGGATTTACAACTGGCGTTCCGCCAATCGGCGTTCCAATCAAAGTTGGATTGCCCAACGTGTTTCCGTCAGGGTCGGTGTCATTGCTTTTTACTGCAATTCGGATAGGCGTATCGCTTGGTGTAGAAGTATTATCGTCCAATGCAATCGGTTGTTGGTTGACACCATTTCCACTTGTTGGGCGAATTTCGATAATCAATTTAGCAGTATCGCAAAGCGACGGCACGCCATTGTCACAAATTTTATACAAAACAGTATCCATACCCACATAACTCGCAGTTGGCGTGTAGGTGTACGTACCATTTGGCAAAATAACAATGCTGCCATGACTTGAATTTTGAACTGGCGTAGTGTTGATGGTAATGGTGTTGCCATCAGGGTCTGAATCGTTTCCAGTCAATGAACCCGTCGCAAGAACACCTTGCAACGTGACATTGATGTCATTTATCGCAATCGGCGCATTGTTGGTAGGCGTAACGGTCATTTTCCATTTTAAGGTATCACATTTAGATGGACTGCCGTTGTCACAAACAATTACACAAACCGAATCTTGACCCACAAAACCCGTAGTAGGCGTGTAAGTCAAACAGATTTGATGCGTTGCATTGTTGATAGTCGTCGTCAATGTGCCATGTGTAGGCGCACCACACGAGCTATACGTGTGCGTATCGCCCGCCTCTGGGTCGCTAATGGTTTGACAAACCGTAGTCGGTGTATTGTTCGGAATTGTTGAAGTTACATCTGGAACTACTGGGGGGTCGTTCGATGGCGTAATCACCAACGGAATTTTAATCGTATCGCATTTTGAAGGCGAACCATTGTCACAAACGATAAAACACGCGGTATCCACACCATTGTAATTCAAAGTTGGCGTGTAAGTAAAACAAACTTCATGTGTTGTATTGTTTACCGTTGCCGTTGCTGTACCATGTTGTGGTGCCGCGCAAGG
>JBJOPA010000417.1:0-12642 GCA_046051005.1 Bacteroidota bacterium | reverse complement strand
CGAATAGGTTTCGTTTGGCAACAGGTCGAAAAAATTGTCAGAAAATTGCTCAATTGCCTTTTTATACTGGGGGGGGGCTATTTTTGCGTCAGGCGAATCGTTCAAACTCAAATAAACATCTTTTGCCATGTTTTTGCAAGTCAATTCCACATTAAAACCGCCTTTTATTTCTTCTAATTTCCACGAAATTTGAGGTTTTTTGAGCGTTAAATGTTTTGATTTTGAATAGAAATAATCTTTTTTAATCACTTGATTTCCTACACGCAACGTGAAACGCACCACCGCCTGCGACCAATCTAAGTTCGCCCGCGAAGCCAATTCACTTTTTTTGAACCGCCCATAGACCGCCGATTTCATTGCCAAAATGTCAACTTTTTGCGAATTTTGAAATAATTTTTCACCCGCAAAATTAAACACTTCGGTAGAAAGATACCCCCCAGTATTGGACGGCAAATCGGACACAATATAGGCGCACAACTCCCCATTTTCTTCCATCGGAGAAATCAACAAGTCATCATATGATTTTTTTACCGCATAATGCAACGCTTTCCAACGCCCAAAATAATCCACCGACGACCACGAAGCCACTTGCCAAACATCGTTGAGTTGCCAATAAAGCGTTCCCATGCAACGCGGCTGATTGCGCCGATGCGACTCAATGCCCCGACGGATGCCGTCCGCTTGCACCAATTGAGAAACATATACGAAATTACTAAATCCTTTGGGTTCGCGGTAATATTCGTTGGCATATTTTTTAATCAATTGGTTGCCACGCGGGTGTTTTTGATGCAACAACATGACTTCCGAAGTCAATTCGCGTTCGTCGGGTTTCGTATAACTTTCAATGGTTGCCCAATTCGGGAACGACTGAAAACCGTATTCAGACATAAAACGCGGCACTTTTTTGTCGAAAACTTCAAACATTTCTTCGTCGTGCCAAACGCCCCAATAGTGACAATCGGCTTCTAACAAAGACTTTTCATGGTAGCGACCCATCGGCGGCGAACTCTCGTGATAAGGCGTTCGCGAAGCATTTTGGCGAATCACATTGGGCAAAATGCGCTCAAAAATTTGCCGATAACCCGTCCAAATTTTTTCGCCCAATTCCGACGAATAGCGCGGTTGCCAACCCCAATAATTCCATGCTTCGCGCACTTCGTTGTTGCCACAAAACAGGGCAACCGAAGCATGTTTCCCCAAACGTTGGACTTGTTCGGTGGCTTCAATTTCCACATTTTTTAAGAAATTTTCGTCCCAAGGATACATCGCACAAGCAAACATAAAGTCTTGCCAAACCAAAATTCCACGTTCGTCACATAATTTATAAAAATCATCTCTTTCATAAACACCGCCGCCCCAAACGCGCAACATATTCATATTTGCACCCAAAGCATCATCTATAATTCGCTGATAATCAGCTTTATTATTCTTTTCTTGAAAAAAATGGACGGGAATCAAATTCGCGCCTTTTGCAAAAATCGGTTTTCCGTTGAGCTTAAAATAGAACGATTCGCCGATGCTGTCGCGCTCACGTATGAGTTCGATGGTGCGCAAACCGATTCGCTCCGTTTTTTCATCCAACAACTGCCCCCCCCCAGTATAAAGCCCGATTTTCAGGTCGTATAAATTGGGTTTTCCATAGGGCGCAACCGACCACAAACGCGGCTTCGGAATCGTGACATGAAACGTAGGCGGCGCATCTAATTGGGGTCTCAACACCGAAGTTTCATAATTTTTTCCGTTAATATCAAGTGTAATTTTTCCATCAAAATTTTTGTTGGATAAATTGACATAAATGTTTAATTCCGCCGTTTTTTCGTTGACGACTTCTTGAATGACGTTGATATTTTCGATGCGCGAAACCGACCACGCCACCAATTTGACCGACTCCGTGATGCCCACCGTGACAAAACGCGGACCCCAATCCCAACCATAATGGAACTGCGGTTTGCGCGTAAACATGCGCGTTCCGTCGGGTAATTTGAAGCCTAATTTCTTGATTTTGCTTTCTTCTTTCGTCAAAGGCGACGTAAATTCGATGCGCAAACGGTTTTCGCCTTTTTTCAAAAAATCAATATTATTGGGTTTATTTTTTAATGTAATTTCAAAAATTCTGAATGCGTTTTCGGTTTCTTGCAACAACGAATCGTTCAAAAAAACCCTTGCGTAGGTGTCTAATCCCTTGAAAACAAGCGAAATATGTTCTTGATTCGCCATGTTTTTGTCCACCTTAAACGTGGTTTCAAAAGTCCAATCATAGGTTTCGAGCCATTGCAAATTTTTCTCATTTATCCCAAAAAATGGGTCAGGCAACATCTTTTTTTCCACCAATACGTTGAGCGCGGTGTTGGGCATGTTGCAAGCCACCCCCCCAGTATGCAAGGCGTTGAGGGGACCATTTGGCGTTTTTACGGGCGGTTCGAGCGGGCGCGTGGGGCGAATGCGCCAATTTTGATGCAATGAAACTTCAATCGGTGTTTGAGAAAACATCATGTGTACAGAATTGAGCAAAAGGCTGATTAAAAATATTTTTTTGAACATATCAACATCAAATCGTCTGAAATCGTTGGAAACCGTTTTTTTTAAGTGCCACAAATTTGAACATTTTTTCCAAAATTTTATAAAAATTTATGAAAATGAAGCACTTATTTTATTTTTCAAAAAAAATATAAAAAAATATAAAAAAAATACCTCGTTTTGCGACAACACAAAACGAGGCTTTTTTTTATCGAAACATTCAATCAATTTTGAACGGCGTGTAAGTTTTGAAAATGGAATATTTTGCCGCATCAATTTTTTCTTGATACGTTTTCCATTGATTTTCATAGAACTTATTCACCGCTTCGATGATTTCTTTGGCGCGGGCTTTGGCTTCGTTGCCCGTTATCAAAGCATTGGGCGAAATTTTTCCCGTGCAAGTTGCCATCGAAAAAAAGGCTTTTCCCATCGCATCGTCCAACGCATTGGGCGAACGATTGATACCTTTTGCATCACGCGGTAAGGTGTACATTTTTTGTAATGTCAAAATAGAATCTTTCATAGATTTTCCCAATTTCGACAATGCTGTTTTGACGGAATCTGGCGCGTTGACGAGTTGCGCATCTGCCAATTCAATGGTTTTGACGGATTCTTTCAAGCGATTGAAACTTTCCGAAGCCGTTTTTTGAATTTTTGAAAACTCCTTCAATTGCGCATTTTTATCGGCAATGTCCGCCCAAATGCTCGCGTCGTAGCGTGGGTCGGGTTGAACGTTTACGAATGTCGAATCCTTTGCAGATTTATAAACGCCCACAATTTTGTAGCGACCCGGCGCGGCGGGCAACAAAGCAGATTCGTCGGCATCGGCTGGGCGGTCGTTCCAACTGATAAACGCCCCACCCTTTTCGCGCAAATCCCAGTTCAAACGGTTCATTCCCGTGTCTAATTTCGCAGAAAACGTCCGAATCGTATCATTTTTTTCATTTATAACATGAAACTTGGCGCGGTCAATCGGCGGCTTTTTATCATCCGTTTTTGCCCCCCCCCCAGTATTCGGCGCACTTTTTCCGACAAAAACGGTCAATAATGCCGACGGAAAACGGTTGTCGCCTTCAAAAATGGCACTCGCTTGAAAACGTTCGCCATCGGTGGAACGGAAACCCAACAACGAATAGGCATCGGGCGAATCAAACATTTTAAACGCCGTTTCCAAGACTTTTCCACCCGATTTTGCCAAAGCGCGCAACGGTCGAATGTCGTCAAAAATCCAAATCGAACGTCCAAAAGTTCCAATCACCAAATCGTGTTCACGCGGGTGAATTTTCATATCAATGACAGGCACCGACGGGAAATTTTCTGTCCACTTCGTAAATGTTTTTCCATAATCAATGGACACATAAAGCCCCAATTCGGTTCCCACAAAAATCAAATTCGGCTCTACAATATCTTGCAAAACGCTGTGACAATGTCCATTTACTTTGGAATCGTCCACCAAAAGCGTCCAAGTTTTTCCAAAATTTGACGTATGATAAACAAAAGCGCGCCAATCGTTGAAGCGATAATGATTGACCACCACGAAGGCTTCGCCTACATTTTTCGCAGAAACTTCGATTTGTGGAATCCAAGCATTTTTAGGGCAATTTGGCAATTTTCCTGCGAAATTTGTCCAAGTTTTGCCGCCATCTTGCGTCAATTGCAGGTTTCCGTCATCTGTTCCTACCCAAATGATATTTCGGTCAACAGGCGACGGCGCGATGGCGAGAATGGTACAATGGTTTTCTGCATTTGTAACGTCGGGAGTCAAACCGCCCGTCCGTTGACTTTCGTTCATTTTAAAGGTGTCGCTGGTCGTCAAATCGGGTGAAATGGTCAACCACGATTTTCCAAAATCACTGGAATAATGCACCATTTGCGAGCCGTAATAGATGCCGCGTTCGTCGAAAGGGTCTTGCGCGAGGGCGGCGTTCCAGTTGTAACGCAACTTTTGGTCGGCAACTTGTGGCTGAATCATTTCCGTTGCGCCCGTTTTCCGGTCAAATCTTCCCAAATTTCCGCCTTGCGACATGGCATAACCAAAACGCGGATTTCCTTTCTGAACCATCGCATCGAAACCGTCGCCAAACATTACTTCTTGCCAATCGGCGTTTCTGATGCCGCCCGATTTCCAAACCGCCGACGGACCAACCCAAGAGCCATTGTCTTGCAAACCACCATAAATATTGTAAGGTTTTTCGTCGTCAACATTTACATGATAGAATTGACCAACGGGAATATTTTGGGCAAACATCCAAGTTTTGCCGCCGTCGTAGGTGATATTGAGTCCGCCATCGTTGCCGTCCATCATGTGATTGGGGTCACGCGGGTCAATCCACCAAGCGTGGTGGTCAGGGTGAACCCATTCGTAAGGCAAAATGACTTGCCAGTTTTTGCCGCCATCTTCTGACCGCGACACACGGCTATATAAATTGTACAAACGGTTTTCGTTGTTGGGGTCAACGTAGATTTCGGCATAATAAAACGGTCGGTCGCCGTTGTCGCCCACTTTGTTCCATTTTACGCCGCCGTCGTTGGAACGATAAATGGCATTTTCTTTTGCTTCGATGAGCGCGTACATGACGTTTGGTTTACTTTTGCAAATTGCCAAGCCCATGCGCCCCAAATCTCCCGCAGGAAGTCCATCTTTCTCCGTTTTTTTCTCAACGGTTTCAAAACCGTCGGTGGTGATGTACAAACCCGAAGTTTTGCCACCCGAAATGAATTTCCAAGGTTTTCGACCATATTCCCACATCGCGACGACGAGTTTGTTGGGATTTGACGGGTCCATCACCATGTCTGCCGCGCCTGTTTCGTCGCCGATTTTCAAGACGTGTTGCCAAGTTTTGCCGCCGTCGGAGGTTTTGAATACGCCGCGTTCTTCATTTTTTCCCCAAATGGAACCCATTGCAGCAACATAAACGATGTTGGGATTCAACGGATTGATGCAAATGCGGTGAATGGTTTTTGTTTTTTCTAAACCCAAATGTTTCCACGTTTTGCCGCCGTCGTTGGATTTAAAAATGCCCATGCCCGAGTTGTGCGAATTGCGCGGATTGCCTTCGCCCGTGCCGACCCAAATTTCGGACGGATTGGTTTGATTGACGGCAATGGCTCCGATATTTTGCGTCGGTTGCTTGTCGAAAATGGGAGTCCACGACACGCCGCCGCCTTCTGATTTCCAAACGCCACCCGATGCCGCGCCCGCGTAGATGGTGTTCGACTTCAAATCTACGTCAATCGCCGTAATGCGACCCGACATCGCCGCAGGTCCAATGCTGCGAATTTTGACGTTTTTGAACTGCGAAACGTCTATTTTTTGCCCAAAAAGGGGCGATATACTGGGGGGGGCTATCAAACACGCCCAAAACAACATCAAAACAGCAACAAGCTTTTTCATATAAAATCTTTATACTTTGATTAGGAAAATACGCACTCTAAAAATTTTCGTAGCAAATATCTAATTATTTAGTTGTTTATTTATATTTTCATTAAAAAAATTTGAATTTTATTTTGCCAAAAGCTGTTTGAACTTTTGATTTTATCTTATTTTTGCCATCAAAATAGGAAATAAAAGATAAAAAAATTACATTTTTGACTAAAATACTGGGGGGTGGCATTTTTTAAAGTGAAAAACGAATGAAAGCAAAAATTTGCGCCTTGTGTCAAAAAGAAGAAACGACATTGTTTAGAGTACAAATAGAAAAAGGCAAAATTTGGATTTTTGTTTGTACCGATTGTTGCAATAAAATAAAAAATGAACCCAACTATCGCTACGGCGGTACGTGGAAAGGATATCGTCATTAAAAAATTAAAATGAATAAAAAATTAATTAGTTCAGGCTCTACTTTTGAGGCGCAATTGGGCTATTCCCGTGCCGTTGTTGTTGACAAAATGGTATTTGTTTCTGGTTGCACAGGTTATGATTACACGACAATGACCATTTCTGAAAACATTTTAGAACAAGCCGAACAGACTTTCAAAAATATTGAAATCGCATTGGCTGCCGCAGGTGCATCGCTCAAAGATGTGGTTCGGGTGACGTACATCATTCCAAATCGAGCCGATTTTGAGCCTTGTCACCCTATTTTTCGCAAATATTTTAGCGAAATAAGACCCGCTTGCACGGTTTATCACGCTCAATTGACAAGCGATATTATCAAAATTGAAATAGAAGTCACGGCGGTGATGGCTTAAAAATTAAAATATGCTAAAAATACCAACTTCTGCCCGCATTGGGTGGAATAGTTTTGATGATAAAATAGTGCAAAGAGACGACCAAGAAAGCGTCTTTTTGGCGACTTTTGACCACCCAGCGACAGGCGAATTGTATAAATTTCAAATTGATTATTCGTATTACAATCGAGGTCGTTTTGAAGCGGAACCCAAATTTATACTACACGTCTATGCGTGTGGTCAAGATTTTGAAAATTATTCAGATACCGTTAATTATATTGATAAAGAATATGATTTGATGGACGATGCAGCAGAAGATATTAATCATTGGTTACAATTTTTTCACGAAAAAGTCTCTAAAATTATGCTTGAAGAAACATTTCCGAAAGACCTTATTTTGTCTCAAAAATTGATTTATGATCCATTAAATCTGGAGATAAAAAACATTCAAAGAGAAAAAGAAAGTGCTGAATATGAAGCATTTACATTTCAATTAAACAACTCAGATGTTATTTATCGAACTGCCAAAATCACGCCTGTGAAAAATGGGCAATTCACGGCGTTGTGGAAGCGAGAAAAAGGGGAATACACTGAACCTTTTCAAATTTCAGATGACATTGATTTTGTAATTATAAGTACCCGAAAAGACAATCTTTTTGGACAATTCATTTTTCCAAAATCTATTTTGGTTGAAAAGAAAGTTATTGCCACCAAAATGACGCAAGGAAAACGTGCTTTGCGAGTCTATCCGCCTTGGGATTTGACGGAAAATAGACAAGCGAAGGCAAGCCAAAAATGGCAATTAAACTATTTTTTGACCGTCACGGACGATGAAAAAGTAGATTTGGAACGCGCGAAAATTTTGATGAAAATAAAATAAAATAAATGATTACTTGCTATTTAAAATACATTATTGACCCTTACAAATTAGAAGAATTTGAAAACTATGGCAAAATGTGGATTCCGCTTGTCAATAGATTAGGCGGCGTGCATCATGGCTATTTTATGCCGCACGAAGGCGCAAATAATATGGCGTATGCCTTGTTTTCTTTTCCAAGTTTGGCGGCTTATGAGGTTTATCGAGAAAAAATAAAAACAGATGTTGATTGTCAAAAAGCATTTGCCTATGCTAATGAAACCCGCTGCATTATGAGTTATGAAAGAAGTTTTATGAAACCCATTTTTGAATAAAAAAAATAAAAAATGACCTCCATTTCCACTATTTCCTTGCATTTGACCTTCAAAAAAGACACCCCCCAGTATATTATCGACTTTTTTACGAAAGGTGAAAAAAATGCGCAGTTGCCAAGCGTTTTGTACAAATATGGCTTTCAATTTGACAATAAACCCAATTTTTTGGACAAAACAACCATGTTTTGTAACGAAAAAGAGGGTCGCTATGCGTTGCATATTTTTCATAAATTTGACTTCAAAACCGAAGCCGCCGAAGGTTATTGGTTGGTAGGCGGTTTGGCGCAATATGCAGAAAATGACGATATGGCGGGCTACATCAAGCACACGTATGAAGACGCGAAAACGCAGGTTTTTGGTTTTCGAGACCGCATGTGTTTTTGGAAAAATGAAGTGGCAATCAATTTCAATTCTGCAAAATATAAAAAACCTGACCTCAACATTCGAGAAATGGCGGCACACGAAACGCCGTTTTTAGACTCAATGTTGCACCAAGCCATTTTTACGCCCGAAGGCAGACCTGCGCCCGAAAGATCCATCATTTTTGAGCCGTTTTTATATCATTATATCAAAGATTTTGGTCAAAAACATGACTTTTGTTTGGTTGCGGAATGGGAAAATCAGTTGATTGGCGCAATTTGGTCACGCCTTTTTTCCGTCGAAGAAAAGGGTTATGGTTTTGTTGATGCCGACACGCCCGAAATCAGTATGGCGATTGATGCGCAACATCGAAATAGCGGTGTCGGCGCAGTTTTATTGCACGAAATGTTGGAAAAACTAAAAGAAAAAGGCTATGAACAAGTAAGTTTGAGCGTAGATATGCGTAATTTTGCTTTTCCTTTTTACAAAAAAATGGGTTTTGAAACGCTTGAAACAGAGGAAAATACAGCGATAATGGTTTGTAAATTGTAAACTATCGTTCTAAAATCAATGTTTTTAATTTTTGTAAAATATAAACGATTTGATATAATTGTGTTTCGTCAGTAGCATCGAATGCTCTGCCTGTACAATATTCTTTTTCGTTTAAAATGGTAAAATTCCAAATACGACCTTGCAACCACGCACCGTAAATTGGTTTTTGGTCGTTGTTCATTTTTTGAGCCAACAGCATGGCGATTAACATTTGCGCTTCGGGGTCGTTTTTATCGCCTTTGGTTTTTTTGAATTCTTGGAAAAAAAAGTATGGATTATTTGGTTTTCCACCTTTATTGGGCGATGCCACCATACAATCACAGATGACCGTCAATGGTTCCGTGTCCGTATCTAAAATTCTTCCCGAAAGGGTACGTTCATAAAACGTTTTGATACGTTGTGGTGTGTTGATTTTGGCAGCTTGAAACAAAGAACTAACAAACTCCATTTTTAGTTCTTCTTCATTCCAGTAATCCCATTCTCGCACTAAATTGGCATGGACATCTTGAAGCCAAGCAACCTGATAAGGTTCGAGAGAACCTGTTGCATTTTGCCACGTTTTTAGCAATTCACAGTTGACAATGCGGCTAATATCGTAAGTTATTTCTACGTTCGCAGCGTCGCTTAATAACCACGCTTGTTTTTTATTTACTGCCATTTTATGAAAGAGTTAATTAATTGTAACGCGAAGATACACCTTTTTTATAAAAAAATAGAATAAAATTACTCAAAATTTAAAATATTAAAAAAAATATGTCCTTATTTCAAGACATCAAAAAAGGCTTTCCATACACCATTGCCGTACCCGAAGGCATGGAAAAATTTTGTAATTGGTACGAAGCCAACGAAGCATTGCCGGGCGGCGATTTTGAACTTTTTGCCGACGATGGCGAAGCGATTACGCATTGGTCGCGCATACCCAATTTGACCGATTATTTTGCATCATTTGGCTGCACGGGCAACGGCTCGATGGTTGGGATTTGGCAGCCCGAAGCGGGTAAACAAAAATATATGCACCTGAGCGCAGACGAAGGGTGGGGAACCGAATTGGCAGATAATTTTGTAGATTTTTTGCGTCTTTTGGCGATTGGATATGAAACTTTGGGCTATTTTTCGGAACATACGATTCAAGAACTCAACAAATTGGCGGAACACGAAGACCTCAATCAAGGCTTCAATCCTGCCTTCAAAACGTGGGTGGAAACGGAATTTCAGACGACCGTGCCGACCACAAATTTGTCGTTTAAACAAGCAGGAACGCCGTTTAATGATTGGATTGCGGAGAAAAATGCCGCGCATGAAAAAGCTCTTTTTCCAAAGCACCCATTGTTTGCGGCGATTGGGAAAAAATATAATGAAACCACGTTTTATTCCTTTCCTTTGTATAAAAAACGAACGCAAAAACACCCCAAAGGGCGCAGCGTCGGCGAAACGCATCAAGGTCTGCAATTGTTGTTGAATGACGACAAAACGGTACGCGAAATTTTGTTATATGGCGAAGGAAAAATAAACGATTATTCCTGTTATTCGGGCGGTTTGGCAGGCGGCTTCAACAGCAACGCCGATTCCGCGCAATACGAAACGCTCTATGGAAAACCCATCAAAAAAGGCAAAATAGACGGTTGCGACTACGATATTTTTCAAGTAAAAACCGATTTTGGTTTACGTGAAATTGAAATAATTTATAACCCAAATATGGATAATTATACACGATATAAATTAATGACGATTCGATAAAATTGCAATAATATTTTATGTTTTAGACGACGGAAACGAAATTCCGATGCGTTTTCATCGTAAAAACGGGCTGGATACTGGGGGGGGGCATTTTCTTGGATTTTTTCTTAAAAAAAGTACTTTCAATCGAAAAAAATACCGCTATTTTGCAGCGTTTTTTGAAAATATATCGCTGTAAAAAATAGAGAATTGAAATAATGAAAAAATTGAGTGAAGTGTTGCGAGGCATCGTTTTTGACGATTTTCCAGAAACTGAAGTCCGAATTTTGTCTTCCAAAAATGAAAATCTAGAACGTGACGTTTCAAAAATCGTTGCCGATAGCCGCCAAATTGAGCCAAATTGTGTGTTCGTTGCCGTGCGCGGAACGCAAGTAGATGGGCATAAATTCATCGCAACTGCCATCGAAAAAGGCGCGACCACCATCGTTTGCGAAGATTTTCCTGAACATATCGAAAAAAACATCAGCTATTTGCAAGTCGTGGACAGTTCGACTGCGTTGGCGAAATTGGCAGCCAATTTTTACAACAATCCGTCACATCATCTCAAATTGATTGGCGTGACGGGAACCAACGGCAAAACAACTACAACTACTTTGTTATACGACCTTTTCACGGCATTGGGCTACAAATCGGGCTTAATTTCGACGGTCGAATACCGCGTGGCAGGTCAAATTTTGCCGTCCACGCACACTACGCCCGACCCTGTTTCGTTGCAATGGCATTTTGCAGAAATGGTAAAAGCGGGTTGTACCTATGCTTTCATGGAAGTTTCGAGTCATGCGTTAGACCAAAATCGGACGGCAGGCGTGCTGTTTTCGGGCGCGTTGTTTTCCAACATTACGCACGACCATCTTGATTATCACAAAACTTTTGCTGAATACATCAAGGCAAAACAAAAATTATTTGACCAATTGCCGCGCACCGCTTTTGCATTGACCAATGTTGATGACAAAAATGGAAAAATAATGGTTCAAAATTCTCGTGCCAAAATTTATAGTTACAGTTTACGAAAATCGTCAAATTTTAGTGTCCGAATTGTAGAAAATACGATAGAAGGTTTGCATTTATTGCTCGACGGACATGATTTCCATGCGCGATTGATTGGCGAATTTAACGCATATAATTTGTTGGCTTGCTATGGTTGTGCAAAAATTTTGAATATGCCCGAAGACGAGATTTTAGTCGCGTTGAGCAATTTAAAAGGCGCAGAAGGACGTTTCGACCAAATAAATGACATTAAAAGTGGCATTACGGGCATCGTTGACTATGCGCACACGCCAGACGCATTACAAAAAGTTTTGGAAACGATTCAACAATTGCGGAAACCCGGACAGCGCATCATCACGCTCACGGGTTGCGGCGGCGACCGAGACCCCGCAAAACGGCATTCGATGGGAAAAATTGCAGCCGAAATGAGCGATATTGCCATTCTGACTTCCGACAATCCGCGAAGCGAAGACCCGCAACAAATCATCAACCAAATGCAAGCAGGCGTAGCGGCGAAAAATCAACGAAAAGTGATTGAAAATGCCGACCGAAAACAAGCCATCAAAACCGCGCTTCAACTCGCGCAACGCGGCGACATTATTTTGTTGGCAGGAAAAGGACATGAAAAATATCAAGAAATCAATAATATAAAATATCCTTTCGACGACAAAGAAATTTTATTAGAATTATTGGGAAAATAATTAAAAAAAATACCTAAAATTTGGCTCAATACTGGGGGGAGCTAAAAATTAGCGCAATGTGAGCAAAATTTTCTGCAAGCCGTCAAATTTAAACCATTTTGAAATGATGCGTTTTTGGTCGTCCAACAGATAGAATGAAGGGAATTGAAAACTCGGATATTTGGATTGAATCGCAGATTTTTCTGCCGATTCGTCCAATACATTCACCCAATTTGGTGCGTTCAAGGTTTTCAAAAACTCGATGCACGGCACATTAAAACCGTCGTTGTTGACCGTAAAAACGCTTACATTTGGATAATTTGTCAATAAATCCTTCACTTTGGGCAACGTTTCTCTGCAATGGTCGCACAAACTGCTGTAAAAAATGACCAATGTATAACGATTCGATTGTTCAGAAAGTCGGCACATTTTTCCCGAAGAATCGGGC
>JBJOPA010000416.1:0-2637 GCA_046051005.1 Bacteroidota bacterium | reverse complement strand
ACCAACCATTTTTAGAATGTTTAGCTTCTATCAATGACAATTTTTGATTTTCAAACACAATTTCATCAACCGTAAAAAAATATTGTCCACCCAAAAAATTGGTAATCGTTATTTTCGATTTCGTTGCGGAACTCAAATTTTCTTTGGGCTGAATCGTTTCTAACTCGCGTTGTTGGGCTGATTTTGCTTTTTCCCTCGAAAACTGCATAAAATTAGCCACATCGCCCTCAATTTTTTGCTGAAAACGCTTAATTCCGTCTGAATTGTGCAACTTTATACCCGTTTCAATTTCTATTTTTTGATAATTTTGAATGACTTTATCCAATAAATTTCCAAAATTCTCTTTCAATTCGTTTAAATTCCAATGAAGTGCCGAGCTGTGAAAATTTTTAATTTCATAAATTTTGTCCGCAATAAATTTAGTGTCAAAACATTGATTTGTAATTTTAGCCCCACGCGCTTGCGCCGACGTGTAGAAAGCTGGAATCACATAAACGTCTAACAAAGACATCAAAGAAATCGTGTCCCATTGCAAAAAATCTCTATCTCCTGCCGCGCCTTCGTCTTTTATGATGGGAATAATCGTAATTTTTTTAGAAAAACTCAACGTGTTGTAAACCCGTTCATACGGGTAAGAGCGCGTCCGTTTGGGCGAAACCCACTTAGAAATGGCAAAACTTGAATTTTCAATATGTAAAATGCAAGAACTGGGCATTTTATTTACATCAAATGTGGCAAACTCAATCACTTTTGACAAATCTGACAGTTGCGCCGAATAAACTATTTTTTTTATTTCGCCTCTAATTTCCATTACAAAATTTGTTTTTAAAAAATTGGACGAAAATACGTCTTTTTTAAATTCTAAAAAAGATATTATCCCGAAAATGCACTTTTTATACTGGGGGGGGGTATGTTTTTTCTTTTTCTTGAAATGTTTTTAAAACAAAAGTGTTTTTTACAGAATAATTTTATAGAAATTTTAACAAATTTTTAACAGCCTAAAAAACGATTGGATTAAAAAAAAAATATAATTTTGCTTGTGTTATTTTAACGTTTTGTCAATTTTTATAAAAATAATCAGCCGTTAAAATTTTACAAATTGAAAATACATTTATCTTTTTCACTAAATTCAATCAAAAAAATGAAAAAAAAATTACTCATTTT
Organism: Bacteroidota bacterium; assembly: GCA_046051005.1. GTDB lineage: Bacteria > Bacteroidota > Bacteroidia > Chitinophagales > Saprospiraceae > JAAFJT01. The sequence continues at coordinate 1,473 of JBJOPA010000416.1, read as the reverse complement.
ATCTGTTCTTTTGGTGTTAATTGGCACATCAAAATATTCCGCAGTTGGAGTTATCAATCTTTATCAACAATATATTTCTCCGCATAAAGGTTGGAAATGTGCCTACGGAATTGCCCATCCTGACGAAGTTTCTTGTTCAGAATTTGGAAAAGAAGCCATTAGAAATTTTGGTGTCGTTAATGGCTTACAACTCTTGCGCAAACGATTTAAAGAGTGCGAAAAAAGTTATTGTGCATTAGGCGGGGAAAAAAACTCCAATAATGCAAGTTGTTGTTTTGGAAAATCTGGTCCCATCAAACCAGACATGATTGATGGCAGTAAAGTGGAAGGAAGTATTACATTTGCGTATGAATACAATATTTCTCATCCACCATCAGAAGTTTTGTGGGGTGATGCCTTTGTGGAAGGTGTTAAAAAATGTCAGTCGTGGGGCTTTCAAAAAGCTACTTTTTTTGATGCTAGCGTAAAAAATTGTCTTGACCCGCCAACTTGTGAAAATTTTCGCGTCATTCGCAAATGTACGTGCGAAAATTACTAAATAACTAAAAAAAGAGTATTAATCCTTTCCCGATTAATACTCTTTTTTTTTATTCTATTCAATTTGTTTTTTTACAACACCGTCACTTTTTTAATGATAATTTGACTTCCGATTTTCATTTTTAGCAAAAAAAGTCCCCCCCCCAGTATATTTGGTGTTTCGAGTGCAAAAATGCTGTTTTGTTCAGCTATTTTTTGTGTTTGCAGCATTTTTCCGTCCAAAGTCCACCACTCTATTTGTAGATGTTGGGCGTTAGAAAGTTCTACGTTTTTAAGGTCGAAAAACAACAAACCATTCGTGACGGGATTCGGATAAATGTTAATTTTATTATCATTAAAAATATTAATAACCGCATTCGGACGGACGATAATAGTGGAATCAATATTAGAAAAAATGACGTTTTGCGTCGAACAAGAATCCATTGCCGTCAAACGACATTGAATTTTGTCATTTTGTCGCAAATTCGTGGTAGTGTACGTGTTCGCGGTTTCATTGGCAATCGGTTGTCCATTTTTAAACCATTGCAAATTTATGGTCGCCGTTCGGTTGAGACGCGACGTAGCGGTAAAAATAACGCTTTGACCTTGAATAATTGAATCCCGATTCTTTGAAATTGAAATTTGCAGCGTCAATCTGGCAATCACGTCTAATTTTGAACTGTCCGTAATCATTATACGTCCCAAACTATCAGTTACAACGCATTTATAATTTCCCATTTGCGCCAGTGAAACATTATTGATTTGCAAGATACTATCAGTCGCATTGGCAACATTTGCCCCATTTAACGTCCATTGAAAGCGCAATGCCGCGCCTCTTGCCCGAATCCGAATAGGCAACGCATTATTATTTTCACACAATCTTTGATAGGAAATTGGTTGCAATAAAATGGAAGGCGGCAAGGGAATGACATTAATAGAATCTAAATTTGTTAACAC
>JBJOPA010000415.1:0-15945 GCA_046051005.1 Bacteroidota bacterium | reverse complement strand
CCCCCCCCCAGTATCCAAGCCCGTTGCAAGCGGTTTTTGGTTTCAAGCCAACCCGTTCAATTTCGATATTCCTGATGCTTTGTTGGTTGGATTGAATTTTTCTATGCGTAATTCATTGATTGTCAACAGAGGAAATGTGAATTGGGACGTAGAAATTGGACAAACAGAAAATCGGCAACGCCAAATTTTGTCAAGCGGACTCGAAACTCGCGGACGAAAAGAAACCTTCGTGCGCGGGCGGTGGAGCGTTACGTCGGGTTTCATTTTCCAAACTTCGCATGGTTTGGGCGAACAATTGAGCATGTCGGAGTTGTTGCGAAGCCGCGATTTTCGGATTCAAACCCAACGAAATGAAGGACAAATTACTTGGATTTTGAATGACAATTTCAGAAATTTGTCGAGCTATAAATTCAAAAAAAATAGCAATCAAACGGGAACAGAGCGCAGCCAAAGCCACGATTTTTCGGACGAAATTACCTACAATCGAAGCAGTTCGACACAAATTCGAGCCAAATTTAGCCTCGTGAGCCTTCAATTTTCAGGACAGCGCAACACGCCCGCCGAATTTTCGATGCTCGAAGGCTTGCAAATTGGACGAAATTTGCTGTGGAATGTGAGTTTAGAAAAATTATTGCCGCGTGGCTTGCAACTTTCGGTGACTTACGAAGGGCGGCAAACAGGCGAAACCAGTCGCGTTGTTCACGTCGGACGCGCCCAAATTCGCGCCAATTTTTGATGCAAAAAACATCACGCCTGCTTCAAAACTGCCTTTTTGATATTTGAAATATTTATCAAAATCAATACTAAACACAAAGTGATTGACATTAAAAAAATAATCCAATTGGGCAACATTGTCAACTCAAAACCCTGTTTTTGCAATTGCGTTACCCACGCAAAACGGAGGCTTGAAAAGAGTAAAAACGACATCGAAAACGTCAAAAATAGCCATTGAAACATTGATTTTTGCAACACGCCGATGATTTGCTGCGGCGCGTAACCCGTCTGCAACAATAGGCGAATATTGGCACTCGATTTTTCAATAATGAGTTGATAGTTGAGTAAAAAAATGAATATCGAAAGCACAATTAACACCACTGCCAACAGCGAAATGGCGGTCAGCAAACTGTACACCAACGGTGCAAACGCGCTTAATTTGGAGCCACTAATTTCGAGTTCGTTTGTTTTTGCAAAATTTTTGAAAGTTTCGTCTTGCCCTTGCCGAATGGCGAGCAACAATCGAGCTGTTTTTGATTTTTGAACGGCTTTTCCAAAATGTTGATTCGCCCAATCCATAAAATTTTTAGGAACCAGAATCGAGTTGATGCGCTCCGAAAAACCCATCACGCGCCCGCGAAACGCCTGGCTGCGCCCGTCGTCGCTCCGAATGGTCAAGTCGAATGGAAAATTGCCAATCGTTTCTTCGCTAAATTGCGGCAAACCTTGACTGGCAGCAAAGCCAAAATTATACAACGCCAAATAATCACGCGGCAACACAATGGGAACAATTTGCGCGCCTTCTACCCAATTAAATTTTGAAATCTCAACGTCCAAAAATTCATTTTCAACAGATTCCAAGAACATTTCCGTATAAAAATGCAACATCTCGCTGCTTGCCGACACTTTAAATTGGGCATTCGTAAACGTCGCCACCGACTCGATGAAAGGTTGTTTTCGCAATTCCTCAATTTCTTCGGCGCGAAAACCCGATTGCACCAACGCATTGACAAGCGAAACGGGCTTGTTGACACTCACAAAATTTTTATCATGCGTAGAATGCCCCCCCCCCAGTATTTTTTGAAAATCGAAGTAGATTTGGGTCGAAAACAACAACAAACTGATGCCCAACGCCGCCGCAATACTTGCCGCCCAAAGTTTGGCGCGCCCTGTTTGTTCGGTCAATATTTTTTTCAATAACATATTTTTCAAAATTTTGAGCAAAAGTAAAACAATTAAAGGTTTTGATTAAATAACTTTGTTATTTTTGCCCTCGAAAATAGAAATTTTTCAAATTAAAAATTGTAAAATCGTAAAATATAGAACATGAGTTTATTGAATTTGATTGCGCTTTTTGCAGCAGTTGGCGGCGTTTTGACGTTTTTCACGATGCGTTTGCAACGTCATAAAAATATTTTGACCACTTTTTTGCAACATTTTGCAGGGGTTTGGTTCATTTTTTCGGGTTTCGTCAAAGCCGTTGACCCACTCGGTTTGGCATTGAAACAACAAGAGTATTTCAACGAATTTAAAACCACTTTTGCGGGCGTAAACTGGCTCGCATGGTTGGCTCCCGTGATGGAAACGATGGACAAATATGCCGTCGGCATCTCCATTTTTGTCATCGTTTGGGAAATTGTGTTGGGCGTGATGCTCATCGTTGGCTATCGTCCGCGCTTGTCGGCGTGGCTTTTTTTCATCTTGATTGTGTTTTTTACCATCTTGACAGGCTATACGCATTTCACGGGTTACGTGCCACGCGGCGGCAATTTTTTCACTACAAATTGGGAAAAAATTTGGAGCGAAAGCAACATGCGCGTCACCGATTGCGGTTGTTTTGGCGAATTTTTGAAACTCAAACCCACCGTTTCTTTCTATAAAGACTTGTTTTTAACGGGCGTTGGCATCTATTTTTTGTTTTTTCACAAAAAATTTCATCAATTCGAGGGCAACAGAAATATCAAAGCAGTGGCAACGTTGACATCGGGCATCGTCTCGACTTTGTTCTGCTTACAAAATACATACCTAAACGAACCTGTCATTGATTTCCGACCGTTCCGCGAAGGCGTGAACGTGCGCGAACAGAAAAAAGCAGAAGAAAAAGCGCAATCCGAAGTAGATGTAACATTCCGCTATCGCAATTTGTCTGACAATTCGATTTCTTTGGTGCCGATGAAACAGATTACAAGCGATTACGGCGACACCACAAAGTGGAAAATGGTGGACAGAACCACAACAGAACCTTCCGTGCCGCATACAAAAATTAGTGAATTTAGAATCGAACAGCCCAACGGCGAAGACATGACCGACTCGTTGTTGAATGAAAAAGGCTATTATTTGCTAGCAATTAGTGGAAAAATTTATTCGGTGGACGACAAAATCAAAACTACCGTTCCCGACACCGTCTATCGCGACACCACCATTGCAGGAAAAGCGCAACGACAACTCGTCAGCATCGGAACCAAGACGTTGACGACTTACAAATATGGTTTCGACCAAGCGCAAGCCGAGTTTTTTAGAAAACAACTCAATCCGTTGATGGAAAAAAGCGAAAAGGCAGGCGCAAAAATCGCGGGTTTGATTGCGTATCAAGGCACCGAAAAACTCGAAAAATTCCGCCACGAAACCCAATCGGCTTATCCATTCTTTTTGGGTGACGATAAATTGGTGAAAACCATCATGCGCTCCAATCCGGGTTTGTTGTTGATGAAAGACGGAAAAATTATCAAAAAATGGCATAAAAATCATTTGCCAAGTGTTGAAGAATTGCAATCGTTGATTGTCGTCGAAAAAGGAGAAATAAAATAATTATTTTTTCAAAAAAAAGCCCCCCCCCAGTATAAACGGCTTATTTTGGTCATTTTCATCACTTTTTTTGAAGCACTGCAAGTGAAAAAAGATTTTATACAAAAAATAATAGGATTTAAAATTCTATTGTTGACGATTTGTTTGATAGCTTCGTGGGGTTGCGTGCCGCCTGAATATCGAATAAAAAATTATACAGGCACCAAAGTTGACTTAAGCGACCCGCAAGTGCAGCAGATTTTCAACCTCCGCGACCGCAATTCGGTGGATAGTCTGATGACATTTTTCACAAATGTCAATCCGACTTATCGCTATCTTTCGGCGATGGCGTTTGGTTCCGTTCGCGATGCCCGCGCTGTGGATTCATTGGGCGGTTTGCTGCGCGACTCCTTTGCGGACGTGCGCATGGCGGCAGCCTTTGCGTTGGGTCAAATCGGCGACGTACGCGCAGAAAGTCTTTTGTTAAAATCTTTTGAACGATTGGATAAGAACAATCGTTACACTCGTTCTAATTCCGCTATTTTAGAGGCAATCGGCAAGTGCGGCTCGCGCAAAAGTTTAGAGAATTTGGCGGCAATCCAGTCGTTTAGCCCATCGGATACGGCATTGTTAGAAGGACAAGCCTTGGGGCTTTATCGGTTTTCGATGCGCGATTCCATTTCGGCAAACGGAACCAATTGCATGATGCGGTTTCTTCAAAACAATTCCTATCCAAATCGGGTTCGATTGGTGGCTGCACACTATTTCATGCGCGGCAAAACGGTTCGACTCGACACGGCAGCCACTTGGTTGGCAGCGCGATTGGCACAAAACGATGCCGACCCAAATATCAGAATGGCATTGGCGCGGGCGTTGGGCAAAAGCAATTTGAACAACTTTGCGGTGTCCGCATTGGATTCTATTTTCAGAAAAGATACGGATTGGCGCGTTCGAGCAAATGTGATTAACGCATTGACAAATTTTGAATATAAATATGCGGAAAGCACCATTCATAGTGCCATCAATGACCGTAATACACACGTAGCGATTGCTGCTGCCGATTTTTGTACAGAAAAAGGGAACGATTTGTTGGGAACATTTTACGCCAATAAATCACAAGATTCGAGTTTGTCAAAAGCGGTTCAAATTCGCATGGCGGGGGCGGCGGTGCGATGGTTGGTCTATCAACCACGTTTGCGCGATTCTATCAACCAAATTTTGTTGACGCGCTACAAACTTGCCAACATAGCTTCCGAAAAAGCGGCGGTATTGGCAAGTCTTGCTTTTTATGGACAAAATTATACGTTTTTGCGCGACGAAATTTTCAAAGCCGACCAATCTCCTATCATTAAAACGGCGGCGGCACAAGCGATTGCGCGGGTGGCAACCAACAACGCCGAAGGGCAACGCAATTTTAGAGAAGGCTATTGGAAAGTAAAACAAGAATTGAAAAATGTATTGTTCCAATGCGTTCGTGATGGCGATATTGGCATTATGACCGAAGCCGTCAAAGCCTTGCGCGAAAATGGTGCGTTCGATAAGAAAAACTTGCGCGACTCCGTTGGGACACTCGTGGCGGCTATGCAACGCCTCAAATTGCCAAACGATTTTGAAACCTACGACGAAACCGCACAAACCATCAATTGGATTGTAGATTCTACTTTCATTCAAAAGAAAAAAATGGGCGTGCGCGGTGCCGATTGGAACCAATTGAAAACCATGTCTCAAAATCCGATTGCCGTTGTGAAAACCAACAAAGGCACTTTCAAAATGCGATTAATGCCTGAATTGGCTCCGTCGTCGGTCATCAGTTTTGTAAAATTGGCGAGAGCAGGATTTTTTAATGGAAAAATTATTCATCGCGTCGTGCCAAATTTTGTGTTTCAAACGGGTTGCCCGCGTGGAGACGGCTATGGAAGCCTTGATTTTATGTTGCATTCTGAAATTTTCAATTCAAATTACGATGCAGAAGGCATTGTGGGCATGGCTTCGGCAGGACCGAATACCGAGTGTTCGCAATGGTTTGTCACGCATAGTCCGACGTTTCACCTCGACACGAATTATACAATTTTCGCAACCATCATGGACGGCATGTCCATCGTCAATGATTTACAAATCGGCGACAGCATTCAAGTGGTTTTAATTGAATAAAAAAATATTTTTACTCAAAAAACGCCCCCCCCAGTATAATTCGGAAAAAATGGCATTTTATTTCATAAAATCTATGTTTCCCTATAAAAAAAATAATATAATTTGGCTACCGTAAAAAAAATATATGCCTGCACGCATTGCGGCGCAACTTACTCCAAGTGGGTAGGAAAGTGTACCGCTTGTGGAGAATGGAATTCTATCCACGAAGAAGTGGTGCAAAAAGAAAGTCCACGCGAAGAACGGCAACGCATTTGGCAATCTGCCGACCCATCTAAACGCCTTTCAGAAGCCAAACCTACGCCACTTGCCGACATTCAGTCGAGCAATACGCACCGCCTCATCACGCCCGACGAAGAACTCAATCGCGTATTGGGCGGCGGCATTGTGGGCGGTTCGCTCATGCTCGTGGGCGGGCAACCGGGCATCGGAAAATCCACCTTGATGCTACAAATTTCGCTCGGCGTGAAAGCAAAAGTCCTCTACGTTTCGGGAGAAGAAAGCGACGAACAGATAAAAATGCGGGCAGACCGAATCGAACATCAAAGCGCGGATTGTTTTATTCTGACGGAAACCAATACCACCAAAATATTGACACATGCCCAGCAATTGCAACCCGATTTGGTCGTCATAGACTCCATTCAAACTTTGATGGCTCCGCATATTGATTCCACGCCGGGCAGCGTTTCGCAGGTGCGCGAGACGGCGGGCGAGTTGCAACGCTACGCAAAAGAAACGAATACGCCTATTTTCATTATTGGACACATTACGAAAGATGGTTCTATCGCGGGTCCGAAATTGTTGGAACACATCGTTGATGTGGTGCTACAATTTGAAGGAGACCAAAATTATTCTTACCGAATCCTCCGCACGCTCAAAAACCGCTTCGGTTCGACCGACGAAATCGGTATTTATGCGATGCAAAGCAACGGATTGCGCCAAGTTAGCAATCCGTCGGAATTGTTGTTGTCTCAAAAAGACGATGAATTGAGCGGCTCCGCCGTTGCCGCCACGTTGGAAGGGCAACGACCTATTTTGATTGAAACCCAAGCTCTCGTTTCAAAAGCAGTTTATGGAACGCCGCAACGTTCGGCAACGGGTTTTGACCTCCGAAGGCTCGGCATGTTGTTGGCGGTGTTGGAAAAAAGATGTGGATTTCAATTTCCGATGAATGATGTTTTTTTAAATATCGCAGGCGGCATCCGTGTGGACGACCCCGCTATTGATTTGGCGATTGTGGCGGCACTCATTTCTTCGTTGGTGGATATTTCGATTCCGCATCATGTTGCCTTTGCGGGCGAGGTCGGCTTGTCGGGCGAAATTCGAGCGGTGAGCCGCATCGAACAACGCATTCAAGAAGCCGATAGATTGGGTTTTAAAGAAATGTATGTTTCAAAATACAATGCAAAAGGGTTAAATACCGATAAGTTTGGATTAAAACTCCGATTTGTTGGACGATTGGAAGAACTTTATGCCGCCCTTTTTGCGTAAATAATTGTCAACGAATCACGACGGGAAACGTGACATCTACGTCCGATTCCCCCGTCGAACTCGGATTTGACGCATTTTTATCTGGATTATGCTTTAAAACAACGCGCAAAGTACCCGCATTTGCCACAGTGGTGATGAAATTAGCGGTCTGACCGAACGGCTTTCCGTTTCCGTCGTTGTTCAAATTGTTGACCGTCAAATTGGCGGTCGAAACCGTATAAACCAGCAAATGCGCTGCACTTTCTCCCTTGATTTGCTCCGTAAAATCGGCGTTTGGGTTCACCGATGCGTCAATAAATCTCGTTTCTATACCATAAGTTTTGTTGGGCGACAGGCGAATCGTGTCCACACGCGGCGGATTGCCCGTTGCGCCGTCGGGGTCTGTCCACGTAAAATTGCCGACAACCGTGGTCCCATCTTTCACTTCGATGCGCACCGTATTGATGTTTTCTTGTTCCAAAACTTTGTCTTTACACGACGCGAGGCTACCCCCCAGTATCCAGACAAAAAAAAGTGCTTTTTTCATTGATTTCATAGTCATTACGATTTAAAAATTAAAATAAATTAGAAATTTTTATTGATACTAAAACTTATATTTCTTCCCATTGCATCAGCAAAATAACGCAAACGATCTAAATAATCTCGATAACGAATATTGAAAATATTTTCCACATTACAAGCCAAATTCCAATGTTGTTTTCCTATTTTCAAGGTCGTGGCGGCGCGTGCGTGCGTGAGCATGTAGGCGCGTGGCGCAGCAGAAAAATCTGAAATCACAAAAATACCATCGCTCGTCTCGCGCATGGGGATGCGATTTTGTTTTCCAACAAAACTATTTGTGATTGAAAAATTTGTATGTTTAAAATATTGATTATCATTTTTTTGTGGAATTTTTATTTCAAAAGACGATTCGATTTTGTCGGCGGGCATCAATGCCAACCAATTGTTTTCTCGAATGTCTCTCGCACGAAGCGTTGCCGCTTTCACACGCCAAGTGAAATCTGAAAACGCGGGAAAAGGTCGCCACGCCAGCATCAAATCGCCCCCCCCCAGTATCGCATCGGTTTGGCGATAAAAAAATGCTGGAAAAGTGCCTCGAATGGTCGTCACCACGCCACGCGCTTGCAACGCATCATTCCAAGTCGTATCGGGTGCGAGATTGATAAAGTTTTTTATTTGGTTTCGATATAAATTTACCTTCAATTCAAAATTTTTAGATTCTAAAATATCAATTGACAATATAAAATTTTTAGATTTTTCTGACTGCAAACCCAAATTCCCACGTTCAAAACTTGCTGTTCCGTGATGTACACCATTGCTCAACAATTCGCTTACATTTGGAGAACGCCACGCCAAACCCACATGAAAACGAATCGCAGAACCGTGTCCAACGTGTAAAACAGTTCCCAAATTGCTTGAAAAACCATCAAAAAGAAAGGTTTTTGCTTGGTTTTGATTTGTTTTTGCTGCGGCAGTTGTTCGGTTTTCGTAGCGCGCACCCATCTCAAATTCGTATCGTTTTCCCAATTTTCGCCAATGCTCAACCGCAAAAATACTGGCATCAAAAGTCCAAAAATTGGGCAACAATGCACCTGCAAATGTATTGTTGAGTTGCCCATTGCTTTCAAAACCCACCGAACCTTGCCAGTTTCGGGCGCGACGGTGCGTCCATTCGCTTCGCAAAGTAGCCGAAGGCATTTCAAAACCAATTTCCGCTTTTGAAAAATCGGACGGGTCAACTTTAACAAACGGTCTATGGGCATCATATTCACGTCGAAAATTATATTGAAAAGCCAAATGCGTTTCAATTTTCCCAACGTCACCCGTTTTTTGTTGATGTAAAATTCTTAAAAAATCATGCGAAATCTGTTGCGCAGGACGTTGAACGGCATATCGAAACTCACCTTTTTGAATAGGATTTTCGCGGTTAATGGCTGCCAACAAGTCAGTTACATTGCCGATATGCGCATCGCTCAATATACCAATTTTCGTATAAAAATGGCTATAAAAAAGATTAAAATTTCTATATCCTAATTGTGCAGAAAAATTTAATTCCGAAATTCCTGTATTTTTTAGAAAATAAGTTGGTGCGCTCAAATTGCCGACATACTTTCCCGAACTTTGAAAACGGAACCGAAATTGGGAAATTTTTCCCTGAAAAAAGGCATTGTAATTTCCGCCGCGACCATTGTTTTGTCCGCCCATTTGCCCCCCCCCAGTATAACCGAGCGAATCGGGCAATGTGGCGGGTTCCAACAAAATGGCTCCGCCAAGCGCACCGTTTCCATAGCGAACGCTGTTTGCACCCGTCAAAATTTTGATGTTGTCGAAGGCATTTGGGTCAATTTCGGGCGCGTGGTCGAGTCCCCAATTTTGCCCAATTTGACGCACGCCTGCCACTAAAATGGGCAATCGGTCGCCCGTCATGCCTTGCAACATGGGTTTTGCAATATTGGTTCCTGTTCGCAACGCCGACACACCCGCCACCGTTTGCAGCACATCGGCAATTGGTTTTCCTTGCAGTTCCGCAATTTGCTCGGCTTTGAGTTTAGAAAAAGATTGCATCGTGGACACCCTTTTTTTAGCTTCAATGGTGACGGATTGCAGCAACTTTTGGTCGTGTTCGAGTTGGATTTTGAGTTCTACGTGCGCTTCAACATGAATTTTTTGCGTAAAATGTTTGCATTCAATATGACTAATTTCAAGTGTGTAATTTCCTTTACAAATTGAAAATTTAAAATTACCAAATTCATCGCTTTGGGTAGTCGCGCCTGTTTCGCGCACGCGCACAAGCGCAAACGCAACGGGTTGTTGCGGACTGCCTTCAAAAAGCCCCCCCCCCAGTATAAAGCCGCAATTTGGCTGCGAAAATGCCTCAAATGCCGTAAAAACTAAGTAAAACATCAACGAAAATAGCTTTCTTAACTTCATTAAATGATTTTTTTATCAAATGAAACAGTCACTCAATTGTAATAATGCTGCAAATGTAGCACTGTTTTTCTTTGAGTTGATTAATGAATTGCATCAAAACGATGCGACGTTTTCCACTTGTTGGGCATCAATACGCAGCTTTCCTGTCGAAAAATCAATGTCGTACCATTTGTAATTTATTCCTGAAATGGTAAATGGCGCATGATTTAGAATTTAGGAGAAGATTTTTGATGATGATTTTACGATTGGTGATTCGTTAAAACCACCAATCGCAAATCAATCTTTGCATAAACTATTTAGAAGAAGACTTTCCTTTTTTAGCCGACTTTTTTGCAGGTGCTTCGCTTGTGGCAACGATATTGACTTCGACATTGAAGTTATTATCAATCGCCTTATCGCCCAAATTGTCAAAAAAACTACCCGAACCATACCGAATGCCGTACTTTGTGCGGTCAATGTTGAAATTGGCGGTAGCCGTTGCGGTTTCACCTGTGGTCGTGACGGTCGCTGTGAACTTCACGTCTTTCGACACGCCTTTGATGCTCAAATCGGCAATGATATCGTATTGGCTCGAGCCTTTTGCAGTTACCGATTTGATGACTAACGTTGATTTCGGAAATTTTTCGGCATTGAAAAAATCATCAGATTTCAAGTGACCGACCAATTTCTGACCCCATTCGCCTTGCGTATCTTGGCAGTCAATGGTGTTCATGTCCACGTTAAATGCGCCGCCAACCAATACGCCTTTTTGGATTTGCAAGCTACCGTCCGTAAATTTGACGTAGCCCCAGTGTGTTCCTGCGAGTTTTTTGCCAGTCCATTTGAAACTGCTTTTTGCAGCATCTACTTTAAATGTGGTGGTCGTAGGGACAGTGGTCATTGACATCAAACTGATGAGTGCGATCATCAAAGAAACAAAAATATTTTTCATTATTAATTGATTTAAAAATTGATAAAAAATGATTTAAAAATTGATATTTGATAAAAAATGGCTTTTATATTGGGGGGGGGGGCTTACAAACCGATTTGTTTCGCATAAGTCGCGTTGTCCCAAAAGAGGTGTTCTTCGACCATTTCGCCGTTTTCCCAAATCCCAATTGTTGCCATCGGCATCTTGAACGCCTTGCCCGTAGGTTGGATAAATTGTCCATTGCCAATCGGCATCGGGCGGGTGAAAGTACCTTCAAAAACGCCCGTTACTGCCGTGAATTTGCCCGAACCAAAGCGGATAGGATGCTCTTTGATGCGTGTGTCGGGTGCGTAAACGAATAGTTTTTTGAGGTCTTCGATGTGTACTCCAATGCCTGTTGTGAGGTGTCCGTCGGGCCAAAAAACGCGAACATTGTCGCTGTGGCTTTCGTGCAAACGTGTCCACTCTTGGTTGCTAAAAACCGTGTAATCGAGGGTATCAAAAGTCGCCAAATTCTTTTTCACAACATCCGCATCTTTGGTCAAAACCGCCAATTGTGTACGCATCAACTCAATGTCTGAGTCTGAATATTGCGTTGGCATACTTTCATTTTCCTTACACGATACCACCAAAATGCTCATTGCCAACAAGAAAACTGCTGACATTTTAGCAACATTATTGCTCAAAACTTTCCAACCAGCCACCCAATTGTAGCCATAGCGTTGCGACAAACCAATGAGCATCAAAGTCATGTTTTCCAATGTCCGACTTGCCGACAATTTGCCAGCCACCAAAGGGTTAAAACCTGCATCCGACACGAGTTGTTCGACGCTTTTCACGGCAGCATCGTCATCGCCTGCAACAAAACAATCGACTTGTTTGCCATCTAATGTAGTGTTTTGAAAGTCACCCGCAAAAACGGTGTTGAACGATTTTACAACTTGGGCATTGGGCAACAAAGCCGCTAATTCTTCCGCGCTGCTTGTGTTCGCGGCGGTCGTCAAACCATCGTAAGTGTCGTTGAGTGGGTTGGCGATGCTGACCACAATTTTGCCTTGAACCGCTTCCTTAATCTGGTTGGCAACGGCTCCTTGAATGGCGTGCCAGACGGCGAGAATAACAACATCAGATTGTTGCACGGCGGCAAGAGGGGTTGAAAAAAGCGTGATTGTGCCGCTACCCAATTGGGACAATTCAGCTTGAATCGTAGCGAGTTTGTCTGCGTCATTGTCAGACAGATTGATGCTGTAACCAGCTTTTGCTAAGTTGCGGGCGATGTTGCTACCCATGTTGCCTGCCGCACCGATAATTGAAATCTTGTTCATCTTTTTTAATTTTTTAAAACTGTAAACACAACCGTTGTGATTGATGGTGCAAAGATGGGGGTGAGCAAAAGCAAATCTCGTTCACATAGGTGAATAAGCATTTTTGTTTAAAAAATAAAATGTATAATTACTTGATTTTCAATTACTTGAAGAAATGTTTTTTTTGATTTTTTTTTAACAAAAATTATTTTTTAATTCTGTTTTGTCGAATACGACTGAGCGACTGTGGTTTGATGCCCAAATAAGAGGCGATGAGATATTGCGGAACGCGCTGCGAAAGGTCGGGTTGTTGTTGCAAAAGTGCCAGATAACGATGTTCGGCATCCTCGCTAAAAGTCTTTGCGATGCGCTGTTGAGAATGGATATAAGCGTTTTGGAGTAAAATTCTGAAAAAATGTTCAAACTTGGGAATATTGCGACAAGCCATTTCAAAATCCGTATTTTTAATCGCTAACACCTCCGCATTTTCTAAGGCTTCGACGTTGAAAATCGCAGGTCTTGCAGATAGGAAACTGTATAAATCTGAAATCCAATGTCCTTCAAAACCAAATTGTACAGTATGGCTTTCCCCTCTATCATCCATGACAAAAGAGTGCAAAATACCCGTTTCTACAAAATAGAGATGGGTGCAAACCTTACCTTCGGTTACTAAAGTGCCTTTCTTCTCAATTTGTATAGGTTTGAGGTATTGGCTGAAAAGTTGGAATTCTTCTTCCGTCAGTTTCTCATTAATCTTAGATTCGATATTGGTGCGGATGCGGTTTTTCATAAGAAAAATTTTAAAGCAAAAAAAAACATCTTGATGTCCAATTAATCAAACAAGAAAGATATTTGTAGCTGTGAAAAAAATTAATAAAAACAAAAATTAGAAAAAAATTAGATAAAAAAGCCCCCCCCCAGTATAAAGCCGCAATTTGACTGCGAAAATGCCTCAAACGAAGCAAAAATCAAGCAAAAAATGGTAAAAAATAATTTTCTCGATTTTTAATTACATTTATAATCTTAATGAAACATTTATGCAATTGTAACAATGATGCAAATGTAACTCTATTTTTGATATTCTAATTCCTTTTTTCTGTCATTTTTTCTTTACAAAAAAAATGGCGAACATACTGGGGGGTATGTTCGCCATCGTTATTTTCCGATTTTGACGGATGATTTATCGCGCTGGGTCTGGTGGCGTTGCCGTGTTGTTGTCACGTTCGCTTTGCGGATAAGGGAAAAAGTCGCGTGTGCGCTCGCTTACAGGGCGACCGATGCGGCGGCTGTCTTCCAAACGCAAACCCATATACGCCAATTCGATGCAACGTTGACGGTAAATTTCTGCCAAAATATCACCTTTTGCCGTTCCACCTGTGTAACCTGCTGCAATATCTGCACCGATTGCCCAAGGGTCGTTTGCTGCTTTTTTCTGGATAACGCCGTTGAGTTCCGTCACCGCGCCTGTCAAGTTGGTTTCTGCCAAACATTCTGCCTTAATCAAGCGGATTTCACCCGGCAAATACGACGGAATTGCACTTGTGTTAGAGCGCATCACGCCCCAACCCAAGTTGACCGTACCACTTGCCAACGGATTGAAGATAAACGTAAAACGTTTGTCGTTCACCGTATCCATAGCGATAGCAGCGGGCAAGCCCAAAAACTTGTTGGTGGGTTCCAAGATATTGCGATTAGAATAAGAACTAAAAAATACAGGGTTTACATTCACCGCATCGTAGCGGAACTCCGATTTTTTAGTCAAATCTACTTTGTTTGCAGCTGCCAATGCTTTTCCGTAATCTTTTGCCATCAAATTGAGGCGGGCTTGCAAAGCAACAATTGAATTTTTGAGGTCGAAACCTGCAGGCAATTTTGCTGCCACGTCAGACGGAATTGTAATACCATTCATTACAGATTCCGCGCCTTCGAGCAACGCAATTGCATTTGCCAAAGCCGCTTGGCGCGTCACGAAAGTTTGATTTTTTCCCAACGTGATAGGCATTTGCTCAAAATAAGTAGCCAACGTTCCGATGGCTGCCGCTTTGAAATAATGGGCATAGGCTTGAACAGTTGATTTGGTGGCTGGATTTCCAATGATTCCAATGTTGTCAATCACCAAATTCGCTTCTTTCATCAACAAAAAAGATTGCGACCAAAGTTGACCTACTACGGAGTTACTACCTGTCACGGCAGAACCACCTGCGCCGAGATTTAACTCGTCGGTGTTACCCAAGTTCAACAATCTTTGTTCGCCCGCACACATGCCACTTGCCGTAAAACTTGTGTACGTAGGGCTTTGCCGACCCACCGTGTAGCGCAATTGCATACCGCCGCACAATCCAATCAAGCCATCGACACTCGACACCACTTGCGCGTCTGTGACCGAAGAAGGGTCTGTATATTCTTTGAGACAACTGGTCATCGAAACGCCCGCCGTCATCAACAAACCCAAAGCAATTACTTTTATTTTATTCATTACTTTAAATAAAGTTAGATATTTTTAAAAAATTGAGAAGAAAAATGAATTTACTTTTGAAAAATAACACAATATCAAATTTTTAAAAAAAATATTGCCTCCAAAAGCCCCCCCCCAGTATAAAAGCCATTTTTAGGCAAAAAATGGGGGTTTTATCCATTTTTTTTGAGCTTAAAGATTTAGAAATTGGCTTTCAATGCGATGTTGTAAGAACGCGGAATCGGAACGTTACCGAAATCCGTACCACGCAACACCGAACTTTGACCGCCCGAAGTCGTTTCTGGGTCATAACCAAAATAGTTATCCCAAGATATCAAGTTTCTACCCGAAACCGTCAACTGCACATCAGAAACACCTTTGAAAAGTTTTCCGAAGTTATAAGCCAACGACATTTCACGCAACTTGACAAACGAACCGTCGTCAATTCTAAATTCTTCGATACCCGCCAATGCCGCAACCGTACCGCGTGGCACTTCGCCTTTGAGTTCTTGCTCCGAAATGTAACCAATACCTACATTGTTGCGCGTACGTTTGTCTGCGTTGAAAATTTCAACACCGCTAACTGCATCTAACAACGTAGAGAAAGTCAATTTTTCGTAAGTAAAATTCAAACCTGCTGACCAAATATTACGTGGATTTGGATTGCCAATGATTTTACGCTGTGCTTGTGAGTTCGCACCTGTGATGACAGGTTGACCATTTGCATCGCGGTAGCCATTGTAAACGAGTGGTGTTTGCACATTTTGTGCGGCACCGCGCTCGATTTGTGGCAATTGTGTAGGCACACCATTTACTTTGATGCTACGGTTCAAGATGTTGCCGCTTGCATCGCGAGCATAGAAACTACCGTAAAAAACGCCTACTGGTGCGCCTTGCATGATAAATACGGGTGCACCAAGTGGGCTGCTGATTGCCGTCAAACCGAATGGCAATTTCGTAACCATGTTGTCATTTTTGCTGTATGTACCAAAAATTTCCAAGTTGGCTTTGCTATTCTTAAACGCCGTGATGCCCAATGTGATTTCTAAACCTTTGTTTTCAAGTGTACCGACATTGGTTTTGATGCTTGTTCCACCTTGTGATGGAGCAGTAGTCACGTTCAACAACAAATCGTTTACCGTTTGTTTGTAATACGTTACCCCTACGCGAGCGAAGTCTTTCCACAAAGAAATGTCTGCGCCAAATTC
>JBJOPA010000414.1:0-4337 GCA_046051005.1 Bacteroidota bacterium | reverse complement strand
CTTTCGGCGGAAAATTGGTGACGGACGTGTCGGCAACTTATCAATTCACCAAACAAATTGGATTGACCGTTGGCGCGAATAATTTGTTCAACGTGTATCCTGATAAACATACGCATTCTTTCAATGATTCGTATGGGCGGTTTCCGTATTCGCGTCGCGTACAACAGTTTGGCTTCAACGGAAGTTATTATTTTGCCCGACTCTTGTTTTTGTTGAGATAAAAATTTGGGTTTTATACTGGGGGGGTATGGTTTTTATAAGAAAAAATCCGCTTTGCATACGCGAAGCGGATTTTTTTATGTCTCCGACAGAAGTTTTTATGTCTCCGACAAAAGTTTTCATGTTCCCGACAAAAGTTTTCATGTCTCCGACAAAAGTTTTGATGTTCCCGACAGAAGTTCTCATGTCGTCCAAATATTTTTTCATGTCGTCCAAATATTTTTTCATGTTGTCCAAATATTTTTTCATGTTGTCCAAATATTTTTTTATGTTGTCCAAATATTTTTTCATGTCTCCAAAATATTTTTTCATGTCTCCAAAATATTTTTTCATGTTCCCAAAATATTTTTTCATGTTGTCCAAATATTTTTTCATGTTCCCAAAATATTTTTTCATGTTCCCAAAATATTTTTTTATGTAGATTTTAGTTTTAGAATATTGTTTTTTGCTTTTTAAACTTCATTTTTGATGATTTATACTGGGGGGGGCATATTTTTCGGTATATTTTTAAAAAAAAAGTTTGAAAAAATATTCTTGTTTCTAAAGAAGTGTTTAACTTTGCTTCATGGATACTGTTTTTTTAGATGTATTCAGTCTATCTCTTTTTTCACATGTATTGTCTGGACAGATGAAAGGCGAAGCCTTTATACATAAGTTTTATTGCGTGTGTAGGGTCAATATTGTTTTGCCGCATTCGCTGCAAGGCGTTGAAACGCCACGCGGTAAAATGCCTTAACCTAAACAACATATACTGGGGGGTAGCATTTTTGCAATAAAAAAAAGCCCATCGAGGCGTTTAAAAAACTAAATATATTAGAAAACATGAGAGGTTTTTGTACAGATACACGGACGTGTATCTTTTCTTTTTTGATTTTGATTTTATTCCATGTCAACACCTTTTCTCAAACCAGTTCGCCGACGGAAACCGAACATCCGTTTAAACTACAACTGTTTTGCAAAGGAATGGTGCTGGGTTATGAAAGCGGTTTTAAGGCTTATGCAAGCAAACCATTTGCGGGATATAACGTAACCTTCGCCTCGAAAGAAGAAAGATATGCTTTTTTGATTGACAATTATTTCGCATTCAACACCGCCATCGGAAAATGGAATTTCAATAATACATTGACCTATCGAACAAGTTATGCGCTCGGAATTTCCTATTCTTCCGACGTTTCCATACAACAAAACCGCTTGCATTACGCCGCTGGATTTGGCATCAGTTATGAATTGGGCAATTACTTGTCCATCGGCGGCTTTTATTATCCCCGAATGGATTCGGAAACCCGTTTTGTCCTCCCCCAGCCCCCCCGAAGGGAGGGAGCGCATGATTTTGGCATTCGATTAAGCATCAGACCCATTCATTTTCTGATGATGCAAACAAATGTCGGTTCGCATTGGAAGAAAGCCACCCCCCAGTAAAATCCCCCCAAAGGAAGGAAGAAAAAGTATTATTTTTAAAAAAAACATTACATTTGTCCCTTAAAAAACTTTCAATGAAAAAATTAATTTCTTTTTTGGGTTGCTTGTGTTTTACGACCGCTTTGATTGCCCAATCTACCAACACTGCCGCCGTTCAAAAACAATTAGAAGGACGCAATTCGAGTGATTTTCATTTGTCTATGTGTCAACAATATTCGGGCGGCGACCTCAAAAATACGTTCGGCAGCAATTACAACGTCGGCGTGGGCGTTGAAAAATTATATTGGGAAAACGGTTTCATTTGGGGCATCGAAGGCAATTATCTGTTTGGCTCGAATCTAAATGTTGACCCTTTCCGCTATATCCGAACCGCCGAAGGCGAACTTTTGGCAGAAGGAAGTTACGCCGACATCGGTCTGAAACAACGCGGTTTCTTCGCAGGCGCACGAGTGGGCAGGCTCTGGAAATTGCATCAGAATACCAAACGAATTGGCGGAATCCGCACGACTTTGGGCATCGGTTTTCTACAACATTGGATTCGGATTCAAGACAATCAAGGCAGTTCCGCGCCACAAGTCAACGGCTTTTATGCCAATGGCTACGACCGCCTGACCAATGGTTTTGCGCTCAATCAATTTATCGGCTATCAAATGATGAGTTTCAATCGGGGCATCAATTTTTTTGCAGGCGTGGAGTTTACGCAAGGTTTCACCAAAAATCGGCGCGGTTTCAATTTCGATACGCGCCTAATTGACGATGCCGCGAAAAAAGATATTTTAATCGGCATTCGAGCAGGTTGGATTATCACCATTAAGATGCAAAGAAATACTTCAAATATTGAATATTAAAATCTAAAACATCAAACCGCCCCAAAAAGGGGTTTTATACTGGGGGGGGGGCTATTTTTAGCATTTTTTGGTAGCAATATTTTTTAAAATTCTCTTTTGTTCATTTTTTCAAGTAGAAAAAAGAAATGAGAAAATGTATTTTTTTATTTGCTTTTATAGCAATATTGAGTTCCACATCGGTCGGACAAAGTTTGAAAACGTTGTATCTGGAAGAGAAATACGACGAAGGATTTGCCCGCCTAAAAGACAGCAGTTCGTTCAATGCCGAAGATTGTTTCTTCATGGCGAGGCTTTTGATTAAGAAAAAAAAATATGAACAATCTATTTCTTTTTTTAATCAGTCCGCCGCCAAAGGAAACGAATCCGCCGAATTGTTGTACCACAAAAGTACGCCTTTGTGGTATCTCGAACGTTTTGGAGAAGCCGTGATTGACCTTGAAAAAGCAAAAAAATTAGAACCCAACAATCCAAAATATGGCGACGCATTGGGTTATGGATATTATTTGAACAACGAATATGAAAAAGCATTGACGGAATATCGTTTGGTGCAACAATCCGAAAACCCGCCCGCTTCGTCGTTCTACATGGAAGGTCAAGTCTATGTTAGACAAGGGAAATATGAAGAAGCGTTGCGCGTTTTTGAATCAAAATTAGCCCAAATCAAAGGCGATGATGAATATTATTTCGACGCGATGATGGCAATTGGAAATATTTATTTCTATCAAATAAAAAATTATCCAAAAGCAATAGAAACCTGTGTGGATTTGTCGTTGTTATATCCCGAAAATGAAGACGTATTGGTTTCCTTGATGAAAGCCTACAACGCTTTTGGAAAATTTGACGAAGCCAACAACGTTTTCAAACAACTCAAAACAGCTTTTGAGAGTAAAAAAATATTACCGCACCTACGAAAAACAAAATCCGTTGAAGTTGCCGATTATTTTTGGGGTAAAAAATCAATTGTCATCAAAAGAAAATTTGTAGAACCCGAAAAAGTAGGCGACCCTTATTTCATCGCCGTTTTGTACGATGCCGAAGGCACATTAGAACGGGTGTTTTTGGCAGAAAAAACCTTGAAACTCACGGAAAAAAGCCCCAATTATTTGTTGTGTGAAAACATAAAAAATGGTGGACATCGAAATTTTGGTTTTGGTTTCAAAACCGAAGACATCAATGTAAAAGAAATGTACGAAGCTGTTGTGTTGATTTTAGAGAAAAACATTGCCCCCGCCGCCGAGATTCGTCGAGAATAGCCCATAAAAAATAAAGCCATTTGCAACTTGCAAATGGCTTTATTTTTTATATAGAAAATTTAACTCAACACCGATTCAACATCGTGATAAGGCAATCCAAAAGCATCAGAAACACCTTTGTAAACCACTTTTCCATTGACCACGTTGAGACCTTTTTTCAAATCTTCGCGCATGTTGCAAGCCGCTTTCCAACCTTTGTCCGCCAACAAAGCGGCGTAAGGCAACGTCGCATTCGTAAGCGCAAGCGTAGAAGTGTAAGGAACCGCGCCCGGCATATTGGCAACGCAATAATGCACCACATCGTCCACGATATACGTTGGATTTTCATGTGTAGTCGGTTGACAAGTTTCGATGCAACCGCCTTGGTCAACGGCAACGTCAACGACAACGGTTCCGGGTCGCATCATTTTCAACATGTCGCGGGTAATCAAATGCGGCGCTTTTGCACCCGGAATCAATACTGCGCCCACAATCAAATCTTGCGTACCAATCAAACGACGAATGTTGTATTCGTTGGAATACAAAGTCACCACATTGGCAGGCATAATGTCCGACAAAGCACGCAAACGCGGCAAACTCACGTCTAAAATCGTGACTT
>JBJOPA010000413.1:0-9094 GCA_046051005.1 Bacteroidota bacterium | reverse complement strand
ATGAATAATCGAAAAAAAGACATAAAAAAAAGCCTCATGCGCGGGTGCGCGTGAGGCTAACTTTTTTTTCGTAAATCAAGCACCTTCGATTAAAGTGACTTTGTCGTAACCAATTACCTCGCCGTTGCGAACGATTTTGGCGTATAATTCTCCCGTTTTGAGCGAATTTTTGGGGATTTGAAAATCCACGTACAATTCGTCATACGGATTATAATTTTTCTTACTAACGGGGTGCGACATTTTGAAACCTACGTTTGAAATTTCCACTTCCAAAATTTCGCCGTCGTTTAGTTTTCTATCCAATTTTACGAACACCCGCGCTTGTTTTATTTTTCCAGATTTGTAGCTGGTTTCTAATTTTTTTTCCTTTTTGGAATCAAAATTTCCATTAGAATACGTCAACAATCGAACTTCATAGACGCGCACACGGGCTTCATATTTTGCAATTTTTTGGGTCAATGTCGTCATTTCTTGTTGTTGTTGCCCGATTTGCTGGGTCAATTCTGCAATTTTTGCATCAGAATTTGCCGCTTGCTCGGTTTTGAGTTGTATGTTTTCTTTTCGCAATTTGTCATTTTCTGCAAAAAGTTGTTGCATATTTTTACTCAATTGTTCCATTTCGTCGTCTTTGGCTTTCATCTCTTTTTCGAGTGCTTTTAGCTGCGTTTCTCGTTCTCTGATGATTTTCATTTGCGCTTCTCGGGCTTTTGGGTCGCCTTTGGAAGCGGCAACTTTTGCCATTTCGATTTGAATTTCTTCATTTTTTTTGGCAAAATCGCGCAATAATTTTTCCTTTTGCTTCAATTTTGCTTGATAATTCAGCAAATTGACGCTCATGGTTTGCACTTCCTTCATTTTTTCGTCGAGATTGGTGGCAATCAACGATTTTTCGACACTTGTGGCGCGATATTGCTTGTTCATTTCAAAATTTTTGAAACTCAAAAAAGCAATTACGCCCAAAGATGCAGGAAATTTGTAATAGTTTAAAAACTGGAAAACCTGACTCGTGCGAGCCTTGATTTGTTCGTATAGTAGCGACATTTAACGTAGAGTTTGATTAAAAAAATTGTTAAAATACTGGGGGGTACTCTTACAGATGCAAAATTAATACAACTTGACGATAATTTGTATATTTATTATTCCTTTTTTTTAAAGATTAACAAAATAGTGTATTTTTGTCTCTTCTTTTTAAAAAATATAAATTTTTTTTATTTGAATTAATTCATCATTTTTTTATGAGTCAAACGGAAAAAAAAGCAGACCAATCGCTGCTTATATGGGGTTCTTTTTTCATTTTAACGTTGTTTTGGGGCAGTTCTTTTATCCTCATCAAAAAGGCGTTGCTGGGTTTTAGTGCCTTTCAGGTTGCCGACATTCGGTTGTTTACGGCGGGCGCAACGCTCGCGAGCTTGGCGTATGTGCATGTGAAACGGATTCCACGCGAAAAACTAAAATATGTTTTTGTAGTTTCCATTACGGGCATTTTTTTGCCTGCCTACTTGTTTTCGGCGGCGCAATTGGGTTTGAACAGTTCCGTCGTGGGCGTTTTGAATGCCCTCACGCCTGCTTTTACGTTTTTGATTAGCCTATTTTTTTTCGGTGGAAAACGAAATAATATGCAATTATTGGGTTTGATGTTGGGGTTTTTTGGCTCCATTTTGTTGATTGCAGTGAATGCAAAAGGACAATTTTCGCTCAATAATTATGCGTTTTTTGTTGTGGCGGCGACCATTTGTTACGGCACAAATACCAATTTGGTGAAAAACTATTTGTCTGACGTTCCCGCGTTGTATATTTCGACGGTTTCCGTCACCATTGCAGGATTATTGACTTTGCCACACTTGTTTTTAAGCGGTACTTGGGGAACACATAATTTAAATCTGGAAGGCATAAGTAAAGCATTTTCAGGCGATTGGAAAAATTTGGTATTTGAAAAATGGCAAGTTCCTATGTTCGCCGCCATGTCGTTGGGCTTGTTGGGAACCGCGTTGGCGCAACTGATTTTTAATCGTGTTTTGCAACTTTCTTCTGCCGTTTTTGCGAGTTCGATTACCTATTTTATTCCCATTGTTGCCGTCATGTGGGGCATTTTCGATGGAGAAGTATTGTTGATTTGGCATTACGTAGGCATGTTGTTTATTATTATTGGAATTTTTATATTGAATAAAAATAGATAAAATAAATTAAAAATACTAAAAACATCAAAAACTGCTTCGCATGCACGCGAGGCAGTTTTTTTTTCATAAAAATGGCGTTTATACTGGGGGGGGGCTTTTTTTTCAAAAAAATACGCGCTTTTGGGTCATAAAACAAAATAATTATTTACTTTTGCTTGAATTTTAAAAAATAAAAATTGTATAATTATGAGAAAAATATTCGTTTGTTTGTTTTTATTTACGGCTTTTTCCGTTTTTGGATTAAACGCGCAAGACACATCTATGACGTTGATGCACATCGAACGGCAAGAATCGCCGCCGCCGCCAGAAGAAAGAAAAACGACAACAGAACTGGAACAAATCTATTCAAGCGTAGAAGAAAAACCCATATTTATAGGCGGTGAAGCAGAAATGGCGCGATGGATTAGACAACATTTGATATATCCAAAAATTGCAGAAGAAAACTTGGTAGAAGGAAACGTTTATGTCCGCGTTGTTGTTAATGCAGACGGAACGTTAACAGATATTGGCGTTTTGCGAGGCATCGGAGGCGGTTGTAATGAAGAAGCCGTGCGACTTGTCAGTGCCATGCCCCGTTGGAAAGCAGGCATACAGGACGGCAAAAACGTTCGCGTATCAGAACAAATAAAAGTAAAATTTAATATAGATGAGGCGAAAGACAAAGACACGATTGATGACATAAAATTGATTTTAAAAGAAAAAATGAAATTATATTTGGCTGACACTAGCAAAACTGACGCAAAAATTGCGATAGAAGATGCGTATCTTCAAACGCCTTTTCGTTATTTAAAAAAACAAAAAAACCAAGAGGCAATTATGACCGCCCAAATGTCAATGTATTTTTTGACAGAAAACAACTTGCTGTTGGCAAAAAGAAATGTAGCCATCGCCTTTCTTTATGACAATCAGTGGGAAAAAGCGGTTGCCGAATTTGAGGAATTAAAGAACCAATCCATCGAAATAACGGTGCCATATATAGACCCAATCACCTACGAAACGCGATATAGAACCGTTTCCAAATCGGGTGCAAAAGAATTGTTAGACGCGCTCGAAAACCTAAAACATGAAGGTTTTGTTTGTCGAGATTTTGAAAAAGCCAAAGCGTTTTTAGAAAAAAAATAAGTAAAAAAAACATCAAAAACTGCTTCGCACACACGCGAGGCAGTTTTTTTCTGTAAAATGTAGCTTTCCTCCTCCTTTCGGGGGGATTGAGGGGGGACATACTGGGGGGTAGTCAAAAATTGATTTTTTACGAATATTTTAAAAAATAAATAACCTAAATATGGTATTTTTCATTTAAAACAAACGAAAAGTAGTGTTTGTAATGCAAAAAGTGTAATTTTGCAGGAATATTGATTTTCTTTTTTCGCAATAAGAACTTGGAACCAATATTGATGCTATGTTTATGCCTATTTAGTTTTTAAAAAAATCTGAACATTTTTATCAACAAATTATTGGAATGAATTTTTACAAGTCAGTCAAGCGTTCTCTTACATAATCTTTTTTTCACGATTTATATTTTTTTTCCTTTTTTTTCCGAAAAAGCATACCCCCCAGTATAGTCGCCTTTTTTTAATGGTTTTGAAGCAATTTTTATTGTTTCAAAACTAATTTCGTTGTATTACGTCAATTTCCATTTTTTTATTTCTTATAATTTATTTTCATATAAAAAAACAAACGCCATGTCAAAATTTTACAACAAGAGAAATTTTGTTTTGTTGCCGCTTCTTTTTTTGTTATTTTCAACAAAAATGATGGCGCAAGACCTTTCTGTAACGGTAACTTCCAACCAAGCCACGTTTAGTATTTACAATTACATCACGTTTTATGTTGATGCAAGAAATAACGGCACAACGACGGTCAACAACGTTCGGGTCAGTCTTCCGATGCCTGCGGGCGCGGCATTCGATTGTGGATTTGCGCCGCAAGGCGTTTGGGAAAGCTGGACACCGAGTGGTTATTGGACTGTCGGCACGCTCAACGCGGGTCAAACCGTTCGACTGACTGCCACCATTTTCACGTTGAATGTGTCGAGTATTGCGATGGCAGCGTCAATTGGTTCTACGTCGGCAGGTTTTACAGACCCTGTGGCGACCAACAACAGTTCGACGCGAACGGTTACGCAAGGCGCATCGTCGCCTCGTCTCCCGTGCGATGGTGCGGTTACGCAAGGCGATTCGGTAGATTTAGAACTCACGACCACCATCACCGCGCCCAACGGTGAAATCAACGTCGGACAAATCGCCCCCATTTTGATACAAGTTCGCAATCGCAGCGCACGCGACGCGACGAATGTGAGTGTAAAAAATAATTTGCCCGTAGGCATGACTTACCAAAACCACTTTGCCGACGGCACGTACAACGGCGCAACGGGCAACTGGACAATTGGAACCATTCAAGCCAATGCCACGCGCACTTTGACGTTAAATGCGTTGGTTTCACAAGGCGGCATCCTACGCGACGTAGCCGAAATTTCAGCTGCCGACCAACCCGATATTGATTCGCGTCCCAACAATTACAACGCAGCCAACGGCATTCGAGAAGATGACGAAGGCGCGTTGAACGTTACGGGCATGCAAGTGGACATGGAACTCAGCATGGCACTTGCCGCAGGAACGCCTTCCTTGATTGCGGTGGGTCAAAATATTACGTATATTTTGACGCTTCGCAACGTAGGCGCAACGCGAGGCGACAACGTAAAAGTAAGAGCGATTTTGCCAACTGGATTGCAATATGTTTCTTCAACGGCAAGTTTGGGCGTTTATGACGCATCGGTTGGCGTTTGGGTATTGAGCAGCACGCCCGATGCGCAAGGCAATAAACCGGGTATGACCGTCAACGCAGGTCAAACGATTACGCTTCAAATGACCGTCAGACCGCTACAAACAGGAACGATTGCTTTCAATACCGAAATGCGCGTTTGTAATATGCCCGATATTGACTCTACCCCCAGTAATATGGTGGCGGGCGAAGACGATGACGCTACGGTGACCATCAATGTTCAACAAAATACAGACCCCAATGCAGCAGATTTGCAAATTGGCATGAATGCGCTTCGCACGCCGACGGCGGCAGGCGATAGCGTCACATGGTCGGTTAGTATTACGAATATGGGTCCTGCGACGGCAACGAATATTACGTTACAAAATAATTATCCAACTGAATTTAACATCACCAATGTCGCGCCTTCGGTGGGAACTTGGAATAGTGCGACCAAAACGTGGTCAGTCCCATCTTTGGTAAATGGAGGTTTTCAAACGATAACGTTTAGAGGTTTGGCGAATTGTTATACAACTTCGTTGCGCAATTTTGCACAAGTGATGACGGCGACCCAAAACGACCCCGATTCGCCACACGGCGACGACCTCAACCAAACGGCAGACCAAGACGACGAATTTGTATTGAATTACAACGCGCTGACTTGTGTCGCCAACAATGCAGATTTGGCATTGACTTCAAGTTCGATTAGAACGCCCATTTTGAATGGCGATAGTTTGGTTTTCAATATAGTGGTTTCTAATTCAGGTCCAATCGCGGCAACGGGTGTTACGGTGAAAAATGTGATTCCTGCTTCGTTGTCTGCTTTGACTGCAACGACGGCAACGGGAAGCGTTACAGGCGATACTTGGACAGTTGGAAATTTAGCAAATGGCGCATCGGCAACTTTGACATTTAGAGGAGTCGTTACGTTGGCGGCGGCGGCTCGCGTGTTTGCGCAAGTGCAAACGGGTTCGCCAACAGATTCGGATTCGCCACACGGCAACGATACCAATCAAACAGCTGACGAAGATGACGAAACTGCACTTTCTATTGCAGCAACAGGTTCGCCAAGTGCGGATTTGGCATTGACGATGACCGCTACGCCAACTGCCGTAGGTGTAGGTTCTAATGTCGCATTTACTTTAACTTTGACCAATAACGGACCTTCGACCGCAACGGGCGTAACCGTAAGAGATGTGTTGCCAACAGGTTTGACACAAGGAACAACGAGTGCATCGGTGGGTACATTTTCAGCAGGAAACTGGACGATTGCGTCTTTGGCAAGCGGGGCTTCGGCAACCTTGACCATCAACGCATCAGTCACGGCGATTACGACAACCATTCGCAATTTTGCGCAAGTGACTGCTTCGGGATTGCCTGACCCAGACTCTGCACCCAATAACAATGCGACGACTACGCCAGTTGAAGACGATGAAGCCGTCGCTGTACTTTCTAATCAATCGAATACGCAATGCGACCTTGATGTCGTTTTGTCTTGCCCTTACACAACGGCTTTGCCGATTTATCAGAATGTAAATTTCGTTTGTACCGTCAGAAATACTGGGGGGGCTGCTGCTTCGGGCGTGAGAGTGGGTTTGACCGTTCCAACGGGTTTGGCTTTTTCTTCGAGTTCGACGACACGCGGTTCTTACGATTCGTGGGCGGGCGTTTGGTTACTCGGCAACATTGCGGCGGGCGAGACCGTCACTTTGACCATCAATTTGTTTACATTGCAGACCACGACGACGATGTTTGCGCAAGTCCTTGCGGCTTCGCCGACCGATGTGGATTCGTCGCCCAATAACAATGCGGCGGGTGTAAATGCACAAGAAGATGACGAATCCGTCTTGCGCGTGCCGAATGTGGCACCGCAAAGACGCATTGACATGGAATTGACGCATTCGGCAAACGTTTCGTTGGTACAAAACAATACCGCCGTCGCATTTACAATCGTTCTTGACAACAAAGGCGATACAACGGCTTCGGGCGTAACCGTCAAATATCCGTTGCCTGCGGGCATGACTTTTGTTTCCGCAACGGCGCAACAAGGCAATTACAATGCAACAACTGGTATTTGGACAGTCGGAAGCATGGCAGCCGCGCAAAGATTGTTGTTGACCGTAAACGCAACCGTGACGGCAACAACAGGCGGAATTAGCAGTTTTGCGCAAGTGCAAACGGCTACGCCTAACAATGATTTAGATTCGTCGCCGGGAAATAATACGACAAATGTAGCCACCGAAGATGACGAAGGATTGGTTGAAATTCCGCGTCAAGGAACGGGAACGGGTTGTGATTTAGAACTTTCGATAGTTTCTAATTTGCCGACTTATAGAATTTATACGAATACTGATTTTACAGTTACTTTGCGCAATACGGGTGCGGTTTCTGCTACGAATGTAATGGTTTCTGTTCCATTTCCTGCAAATTTTGTGTTTACATCTCAAGTTTTATCGGCTGGAACGACTTATGATAATTTCAGATTTGAATGGAATGTGGGAACTGTTGCCGCAGGTGCGACAAAAACGTTGACCTTGACGTTGTTTAGTTTACAAGCCAGTGCGCCTGCGCGTGCGTTTGCGCAAGTAAAAACGGCATCGCCTGTGGATTCGGATTCTTCGCCCGGAAACAACACCACGACTACGCCTGCCGAAGATGACGAGGCGTTGGTGGTCGTAAATCATGGAGCGGGTGCAAATTTTCAAAAAAGTGCTACCCCCCAGTATATGCCCGTTTTGGTGAGCAAAATGTATCCAAATCCTGCAACCAACGAGGTTGTTGCAGTTGAATTGAATAGTATCATAGAGGGAGAAGTTAAATTTATGCTCAACGACGCAATGGGAAGAACCGTGAGAACGGAAACCCAATTGATTTCAAAAGGCAATCAGCGTATTGTATTGGATTTATATGATTTGCCTGATGGGATTTATTTTCTTCAAATTTCTACCAATGGCTTGCGTGGCGCGCCCGTAAAATTGGTGAAAGCAAGTTATTGATACGAATAAAAAAAGCAAAAAGCGATTGCCCAACCCATGCGTCCACTCGAAACATCGTTTTGAGTGGACGCATTGTTGTTTTCCCCAAAAAAATATCTAAAAAACGCTTTTTTTGATGGATTATACTGGGGGGGGTATCTTTTTTTTATTTTTTTAAAAGAAAATGATAAATTTAATAAAATTTTTAATTTGAATATAAAAGGAATGGTTTATCTTTGCATCATAAAATCTATATTTTAATTAGATTTTAATGACTAAAATTTATTTATTAAAAATTTAAAATCAAAAAAAAATGAAATTTACGAAATTTTTTATGTTTTTATCTTTGTCAATTGCGATTGCATCGTGTAAAGGCAAAGACCCCGTACCCGTCGTGCCTGTGCCTGTGCCAGAGGTTCTTAAAAAATTAGACAGAACAATCTTTTCAGACGGTCGTTATTATTATTATACTTACGATTCGTTGGGAAGAAGAATAAAAACAGATTACAATACTGGTTCTTCTGTCGGTACAACCACTTACACTTACAACGGTACAACCAGCATTACGGAAACCAATACAAGTGGCGGGAGTGCGCTTGTAATTACCAATTTTTTAGATGGTAATGGACTAGATTTCAATAGCACTTACACATTTGGTAATACACAATACCAAATAGTACGCGAGTTCAATCCAGATAAAACTTTGGCTCGGATAACCGAAAAATCAAAGGCATTAACGGCTGCAAATTTTACGACAACGAACGATTTGGGCTACAATTATGATGCAGATAAAAATTTAATATCAATCGTTGACAAATTACAAAACAATTTTAAATTAACAGAATACGAGCGTGACAAACAAGGTAAAAATACATTGGGTACTGAATATGCTGGAACAACTTGGCAAGGAAAAAGCTCTGTCAATCCACCAAAGAAAGTTACCAGTACACCTTTGACAGGCAATCCAGTGGTTACAATTTATACGAATACATACGACAGTAAAGGATACTTAACTTCTTCCACCACTGTTTCTGGAAGCACGACAGTAACACAGACGTATAGTTATAAATAATATTGGCTCAAAAAAATACTTTTCTTGAAATAGCTTCAAGGAAAGTATTTTTTTTGGGAAAAATAAACAGCGAATCTTGCTTTCGTCTTAATGTTTCATTTTCCTATTTT
>JBJOPA010000412.1:0-19531 GCA_046051005.1 Bacteroidota bacterium | reverse complement strand
CTAGTATGGTGAGCCAAATAACCCCTTTAAATCCGAAAACATAACTGATTGTCTGCTAGTATGTGCAGTAAAATTATGCGCATTAGACATTATATTTACTATCTTTCATATTAATTGTTTTTTTTGCAATTATGGTATTAGCAAAGTTACACTTTTTTTACTAACGCGACGCATCGGCTAAAAAAAAATCACTCAAAACGGCTTTTGTACTGGGGGGGATGCTTTTTCTCTCCAAAACCGCCCATCACCATTTTTCTGAACACATTTGTTTAGATTTTTTATTTTTTTTTACCCATGAAACGATGGAATTTGTAGGCAAAAAACGAACTTTGCGGCTCAATGAAATAAAAAGCGGATTGGATAGAAAAGCGTTGCTTCTATAAAAATAAATCAAATAAAAAATATGTTACAACTGAAAAACGATACTTTTGAAATCGGCGGCGTTGCGGTGCAGCAAATTTGTCAACAATTCGGTACGCCCGTTTATGTCTATGACGCGCAAATTATGAAGCGACAATTAGAAACGTTGCAAAAAAGTTTTAAAGAAATCGAACAATTGCGCATCAATTATGCCGTAAAAGCATTGACCAATATTTCTGTTTTGAAATATATGAAATCTATCGGTTCGTGCGTGGATACCGTTTCTATCGAAGAAATTGATATTTGTTTAAAAGCAGGTTTTTTGCCTTCCGAAATTGGTTATACGCCAAGCGGCGTTCCGCTTTTTGAAATCGAGGCGGCGGTCTCGCGTGGCGTGCGCGTACATCTGGACAGCATTCCGTTGATGCGATGGTTTGGCGAAAAATATGGCAATTCCGTAGCCGTTGGGTTGCGAATAAACCCGCATGTACTGGGGGGGGGCAATTTTAAAATCTCCACAGCGCATGAACGCTCCAAATTTGGTATTTCTATCGAACAAATTGACGAAATTTTAGAAACCATCGAAACTTTCAATCTACACATCGAAGGTTTGCATCAACACACGGGCAGCGACATCAAAGAAGCCGAAACCTTTGTGAAAAGTACAGAAAGATTGCTCGGAATCGCGAAACATTTCCCCAAATTGACCTACATTGATTTGGGCGGCGGCTTTAAAGTTGCCTACAAAAAAGGAGAAAAAGGAGCCAATATGAAGGCATTGGGAAAAGCCGTTGCCGAAAAATTTAACGATTTTTGTAAAGAATATGGCAAAACATTGGAGTTGTGGTTCGAACCAGGCAAGTTTTTGGTCTCAGAATCAGGCACCTTGTTGTCCACCGTGACGATGGTAAAAGAAAATCCGTCGTTGTGTTTTGCCCATCTCGACACGGGTTTGAATCATTTGATTCGTCCGATGATGTATGATGCTTATCACGATATAGAAAATACATCAAATCCAAATGGTGTGTTACAATCTTATAATGTAGTCGGTTATATTTGTGAAACCGATAATTTTGCGGAAAATCGCCCGTTGCCTGCAATTCGAGTGGGCGACATCATGGGCATTCGCAACGCAGGCGCGTATGGTTTTACGATGGCGAGCCAATACAATAGCCGTGTTAGACCTGCCGAAGTCTTGGTTTTGGGCGGAAAAGCGCGGCTCATACGCGAGCGCGAAACGTTGGCAGACGTGTTGAATCGTCAAATTTTAATAGATTTTTAAACCAATTTTAAATCAATTTTAAACCAATTTTAAACCAATTTTAAACCAATTCGCACTCAAAAATGTCTTGAAAATGGAAACACAATCTTTGTTTTACCAATTCCATTGACACCATTTCGCCGAGTTCTTGCTGCATGGAAGTGACGGTTTTGTCTTCGTCCACGATTCCGCAAGGGATTATATTGTCAAAATATTTCAAATCTGCGTTCACATTGAGGGCGAAACCGTGCAGCGTCACCCAACGGCTGAGATGAACGCCGATGGCACAAATTTTTCGTCGTTTGCTCGAAACGCCGTCGCCCAGCCAAACGCCCGTGTATTCCGAAATTCGATAGCCCGTCAAACCAAAATCTTGTAAGGTACGTATCACCATTTCTTCGATATGTCGCACGTAGCGATGCACATCGTTGAAAAAAGCGTCTAAATCCAAAATAGGGTAGCCCACGATTTGCCCCAAACCGTGATACGTAATATCGCCACCGCGATTTATTTTGTAAAATTCAATATTTTGTTCGGTTAATTGCGCTTCGGACAGCAATAAATTTTCTGTGCTGCCGCTTCTTCCGAGCGTATAGACGTGTGGATGTTCGCAAAAAAGCAAATAATGTTTTTCTGGCGGCGTGTAATCTTGTTTTTTATCTCGTAAATCCAGTTTTTTTTGTACTAAATATTTGTTTAATTCGGTTTGATAGTCCCATGCGGTCTGATAGCGCATCAATCCCAAATCTTGATATTCCACTTGTGGTTTCATCTTTTCTAATTTTTGCGCAAAATTACGTGTTTCCATTGATTTTGGATTAAAAAAGTTGAATTTTAGGGAAATATACTGGGGGGGGGGGCTAAAAATTAAAATTTTATCGCATTTGGGATTTTTCTGACAACAGAAATAGCCCCGCGCCCACACGCGAGGCTATTTCTGTTGTCAACACCCCTTACACATCATTGTTATTACTGCATTCTTCAAAAGTTGAGTAGTTTTTATAACCTTTGCTTTTATTGATTTTTCCCAGTTTAGTTCCATCTATTTTAGTTTGTAAATATTGAACTAACTCCATAAATCTATTTCGAGGTATATGAAAAAATCCACCCACCTTGAAGTCATTCATTACTTTTTTGTAAAATCGTGGATAATTAAATTTTTCATTTGGCATTAAATTTTGAAATTCTGCATATCTGTGCGCCAAATGCTGTGCATAGTTATACATTGAAACGTCACTTCCAATGCTTTCTGCTGGATATTTGTTAATAATTTTTTTGTTGACAATTTTTTTGTTAATAACTTTTGGGCTGAAGTTTATAACATTATTGTTGCCATTAAATTGATTTACTACATTTTTTTTGTTGTTAATTTTCATTTCTTTTTCTTGTTTTTTATTAAATAATTTCGTCATTTTGACATCTGATTTTTTCTTTATTACTTGTTCTGAAGTGATTTTTCCTGCATGAAGAGCTACATGACAATTTGGACAAATTGCTATGAGATTTTCATCAATAGTGTTCGACCTATCTTCGTCAATATGATGAAATTGTAATTCGTCGCTTTCGCTGTAACCACAAAATGGGCAACAATACTCCGCTTCTTTCAACAAACGTATTTTTTGTTTGTAACTTGGGTCTATTCTCCGATTTTTTTCCTTATCTAACATATTTATATAATTTTATTTTTTTTTAAAATTCTGCAAAGATAATACATTTTTAAAACAAAAAACTTTTTGTGTCATTTTTTTTAAAAAAACACAAAAAAAGTTTTTTTGAGCGTTTTTTATAAGGGTTATACTGGGGGGGGGGCATATTTTGGGTTTAAAAAGTGGTTTTGAAAAAAAAAGTAAAAAAAATAGAAATATTTTTGAAGAATGCTTTGTTAGTTCAGAAACTCGTTGTATCTTTGCACCGCAATCCGAAAATAGGGTTGTTATTTATTAAAAAAAAGTTCTTTTGAAAAGTTTTTGATTAGGGTAATGAATCAGAAAATTAGGATTAAACTTCGTTCTTACGATCACAATTTGGTGGACAAGTCCACCGAAAAAATTATTAAGACGGTTAGATTGAGCGGTGCCGTAGTGACCGGCCCGATTCCGCTGCCCACCGAAAGACAGATTTATACTGTCTTGCGCTCTCCACACGTCAATAAAAAGGCGCGTGAACAGTTTCAGCAGCTAACGCACAAGCGTCTAATCGAAATCTATAGCCCCAACCAAAAAACGGTTGACGCACTCTCGAAGTTGGAGTTGCCGAGTGGCGTAGATATTCAGGTAAAATTGATGTAATCAATTGCGAAAAAAAGCAGATGTGAATGGCGAGTGTAGTTTCGGAGATGATTAAAAGTTTCTCAAAAGTGAATAATGAAAATTTTCACAAACACTTTCCACAACAATTCACCGCTCTGTTTTCCTTTCAAAATAGGTTTCGCTTTTAATGCGGCAATACATATCAGTTTTGCTACTAATTTCATCAATTATAAGATTTTTGGCAATAGCGGTTTTCACTGAGCGGGTCGCTTCGTCTTCAAACGCCTTGAAGCGATACCCCCCAGTAATTAGCTACATTCGATGCAATATTTTTATTACTTTTTGGAGTAATTTAAAAATTTTGTAAGTTTCTCAACTCGAAATTAGCAACCGTTAGAAGAAAAAACGCCTATTCCAAAATCGCTTAAAATTTTTCAGAAAGTGAACGGATTAATTGGAAAGAAAATCGGTATGACTTCGATTTTCGACGAAAAAGGTAATGCCATCGCTTGTACTGTACTCGAAATGGGACCTTGCGTAGTAACGCAGGTAAAAACCGACGAAACAGACGGCTACACTTCTACGCAATTGGCGTACGGAGCGGCAAAAGAAAAAAACACATCGAAAGCCATGATGGGTCACTTTGCGAAAGCGGGTGCAGGCGCGATGAAAGAAGTTGCGGAGTTCCGCGATTTCAATGCTATTGCAAAAGGTTTGGGCGAAACCATCACGGTAAGTGATGTTTTTGTCGAAGGCGACAAAGTAACAGCAGTCGGCGTGTCGAAAGGTAAGGGCTTTCAAGGTGTTGTTAAACGCCATGGCTTTGGCGGTGTCATGCAAGCTACGCATGGTCAGCACAACCGTATGCGTGCGCCGGGTTCAATCGGTGCGTCATCTTTCCCTTCAAAAGTATTTAAAGGGATGCGCATGGCGGGTCGTATGGGTGGCGACCAAGTGAAAGTAAAAGGCTTGCGCGTGGCAAAAATTTTGGCAGAACAGAACTTGATGCTTGTTAAAGGCGCGGTTCCAGGTCCAAAAGGTTCAATCATCATCGTTGAAAAATAATTGTTTTTGAAATTTCAGATTCTTATTTAGATTCTATCAGATTTTAAAAAATAATTATTCATCGTAAAATCATTAAAAAAAATGACGCTCGATATTCTTAATATTCAAGGCGAAAAAACAGGTAAAACCGTTGAGTTGCCTGCAGATGTGTTCGGTGTAGCACCGAGTGAACACGCCATGTATCTTGCGGTGAAGCAGTATTTGGCACACCAACGTCAGGGTACGCACAAGTCGAAAGAACGTAGCGAATTGAGTGGCTCGACTCGTAAATTGCACCGTCAAAAAGGTACGGGTGGCGCACGTAGAGGCGACATCAATTCACCTTCATTGCGTGGTGGCGCACGAGTTTTTGGTCCAAAACCACACGATTATGTGGTTCGCCTCAACAAAAAAGTAGCGCGTTTGGCTCGTAAATCAGCTTTGACAACCAAAGCGGCAGCAGGTTCAATCCTTGTCATCGAAGACTTTGTGATTGACACACCGCGCACAAAATCATTCCTCAAAATTTTGTCTGCTTTAAATCTTGCCGACAAAAAATCTTTGGTGGTAGTGAATGAGTACGACCGCACTTTGTTGTTGTCTTCGCGCAACTTGCCCAAAGCAGCTTTGGCAGCTACGGCAGATTTGAATACTTACCAAATTTTGAATTCACAAACATTGGTGTTGACAGAAAGCGCAGTTGCGGGCATCGCAGCAGGTTTTGCAGCCAACTAAAATGCTTGTAGAAAAGCAAAATTTGCCCCGATATACTGGGGGGTATATAAAATTCAAAATTTTTTGAAAAAAACGATTTTCAAATCGTCAACTTTCGATAAAAATGGCAAAAAGTGGAATTTTGGTTCGTCCTGTCGTAACCGAGAAATCAGAACAGTCTTCAAAAAAAGGCACGTATGTTTTCGTGGTAGATAGAAAATCGAACAAATTAGAGATTGCAAAAGCAGTGGAAGAAATGTTTTCCGTGTCTGTAACAGACGTGAACACCATCGTCATTCCCGGCAAAGCAAAATCTCGCTCGACTAAAACGGGCACCGTTCGCGGTATCAGACCTGCTTACAAGAAAGCGTATATTACGTTGGCGGCAGGTGAGGTGATTAACCTCTACGGCGAAGAAGGAACAACAGACGAAGCATAATTTTTGCTTCGACGGTTTTCCTCACTATCAAAGAGCCTCATCTCTTTGGAGAATTAAAAAACTGAAAATTTTATTTTAACAATGGCAATTAAAAAGTACAACCCGATAACACCGGGTCAGCGTTTTAAGGCGACGAATGCTTTTGCAGAGTTGACCAAAGGAAACGTACCCGAAAAGAGCCTTCTCGCCCCGTTGAAAAAATCGGGCGGTCGTTCAAGTGACGGTAAAATGACAATGCGCTACATGGGCGGCGGTCACAAACGCCAGTATCGTATTATTGACTTCAAACGCAACAAAGATGGCATTCCTGCAACAGTGAAAACCATCGAATATGACCCGAACCGCTCGGCGTTTATTGCGTTAATTGTTTATGCAGATGGCGAAAAGTCGTACATCATTGCACCAAACGGTTTGAAAGCAGGTCAAAAATTAATGTCTGGTAAAGATGCAACGCCTGATACGGGCAATACGCTTTTCTTGGCATCAGTTCCACTCGGTTCGCAAGTTCATGCAATTGAAATGCAGCCGAACAAAGGAGCAGCAATTGCACGAGGTGCTGGTTGTTACGCAATTTTGACAGGTCGTGAAGGCAAATATGCGATTATGAAAATGCCTTCGGGCGAAGTTCGCCGCATTTTGTTGACATGTCGCGCTACGATGGGAGCTGCTTCTAATCCTGACCACAATCTTCGCATCGCTGGTAAAGCGGGCGCAAAACGTTGGGAAGGTCGTCGTCCACGCACACGTCCAGTCGTGATGAACCCAGTCGATCACCCGATGGGTGGTGGTGAAGGTCGCGCTTCTGGTGGTCACCCACGCTCACGCAACGGTATCAAATCGAAAGGTCAGCGCACTCGTAACCCGAATGCAACGTCAAATCGCTTGATTATTTCTCGCCGCAAAACGGGTAAAAAATAATCAATTTATATTTATAAAATTTTATAAATCTTTGATTTATAATTAATTTATATCATCATAAAAAAAATAAATCATGCCACGTTCTCTTAAAAAAGGACCTTACATTTTCCACAAATTGATGGAAAAAGTGGTTGCGATGCAGGCTTCGTCAAAAAAGACAGTCATCAAAACTTGGTCGCGTGCTTCGATGATTATTCCCGACATGGTGGGCTTGACAATTGGGGTTCACAACGGTAAAACGTTTATTCCAGTGTACGTCACAGAAAACATGGTGGGTCATAAACTCGGTGAATTTGCTCCTACGCGAAACTTTCGTGGTCACGGTGCAGATAAGAAGAAAAAATAATTTTCAAAAAATAGATAGAAAATCAGAAAAAAGGCTACCCCCCAGTATTAATTGGGTTTTTAACCAATTTTTAAAGTTTTTTATCAAGATTTCATTGTTCAGAAATAATGGAAGCAGTAGCAAAATACAGCAATTGTCCGATGTCTGCGCGAAAAATGCGCTTGATTGTGGACAATATTCGCGGGAAGAGCGTGAACGAAGCTTTGAACATCTTGCGCTTTACGCCGAATGAGGCAGCGCGTTGGTTGGAAAAAATCTTACGTTCAGGAGTTGCAAACTGGGAAGTAAAAACAGGCGAAGATGCGGCTGAATACGACCTTTATGTTTCGCGTACTTTCTCTGACGCAGCCACCATGTTGAAGCGTTTTCATGCAGCACCGCAAGGTCGCGCACACCGCATTCGCAAACGCACCAACCATGTAACGATTGTCGTGGCAAATCGTGTTCCCTTAGCAGCCGAAGCAACCGCTTGAGCCGCTAATTGATTCAGAAATTTTTTTAAAAATTAGTTCTAATAAGCCTAACATGGGTCAAAAGACAAATCCGATTTCCAATCGTTTGGGTATTATTCGCGGTTGG
The DNA here is from genome assembly GCA_046051005.1 of Bacteroidota bacterium. Classification (GTDB taxonomy): domain Bacteria; phylum Bacteroidota; class Bacteroidia; order Chitinophagales; family Saprospiraceae; genus JAAFJT01. The sequence continues at coordinate 11,621 of JBJOPA010000412.1, read as the reverse complement.
GATTCTAACTGGTTCGGCGGCAAAGATACTGGCGAAAAAGTAGTGGAAGACCAACTTATCCGCGACTATCTCAAAAAGCGTTTGCAAAAAGCAAGTGTTGCTCGCATTGTTATCGAACGCACGTTGAAGCGCGTCACAGTCACCATTCAAACAGCGCGTCCGGGCATCATTATCGGCAAAGGCGGTAAAGATGTAGATGTTATCCGCGATGCTTTGAAAAAGTTGACTAAAAAAGACGTTCAAATCAACATTTCTGAAATCCGTAAGCCTGACCTCGACGCAGCTATCGTCGGAGATGCTATCGCTCGTCAGCTCGAAGGTCGTATCAACTACCGTCGCGCTATCAAAGCAGCTATCCAAAATACGATGCGTGCTGGTTCAGAAGGTATTAAAGTACGTATTTCAGGTCGTTTGAATGGTGCAGATATCGCACGTTCAGAGGAGTTTAAAGAAGGTCGTACACCATTGCACACATTCCGTGCAGATATTGATTACACCATTGCCGAAGCATTGACTGTCTATGGCAAAATCGGTATCAAAGTTTGGATTTGTCGTGGTGAAGTCTATGGCAAACGTGATTTGAGTCCTTTTGCAGAAGCTGCCGAATCAAACCGTGAACGTCAAAACAACGCTGGACGTGGTGGAGACCGTGACGGTGGACGTGGCGACCGTCGTGATGGCGGACGTGGCGACCGCAGAGAAGGTGGTGACCGCAGAGGCGGCGGCGGCGGTGGAAATCGCGGCGGCGGTGCTGGCGGAAACAACAATCGCGGTGGCGGTCCTGGTGGCGGCAATCGTGGTGGTGGACCCGGCGGTGGCGGCAATCGCGGACCAGGTGGCGGCGGTGGACGCAAACCATAAAATGCAATTTCGGAGAAGTTATTTTTCCAAAAAACATGGTCTCGTACTTTAAAAAATTTGGTGACAGGTAGTCTATGATTCATGGCTGATTCAAAAGCTACCCCCCAGTATCCAACCGATTTATAGTACATTTTCTTCAAAAAAATAATTCATTTTATCTTTAAAACGAATTAAATTTTTGAAAAAAAATAGACTTCAACCGTTAATATGTTTTTTGATAAAAATTTCTTTCTCTTGCAATATTTGAATCAAAATAAATTCGTCAAATCGGAAAAAGTTGAGTTTTAATTCCTATCTTTGCGACCGCTTTGAAAAAAGCAGTTTCAAAAAGTTTTAAAAGTCAGTTTTTTATCAAAAAAGTTGTAAAATAACAATGTTACAGCCGAGAAGACAGAAATATCGCAAGCAGCACAAAGGTCGTGTACACGGCATGGCTTGGAAGGGAAGTACCATTTCATTTGGTTCTTATGCACTTAAAGCAGAATTCGCTGGTCGTTTGACTGGTCGTCAGCTTGAGGCAGCCCGTATTGCGATGACCCGTTACATGAAACGGGAGGGGAAAGTCTGGATTTTAGTATTTCCCGATGTTCCAATTACCAAAAAACCTGCGGAAGTACGTATGGGTAAAGGTAAAGGTGCAGTTGACCACTACGTTTGTAAAATCAAACCAGGTCGCATTTTGTTTGAAGTAGATGGTGTTCCCTACGAAGTGGCGAAAGAAGCGTTGCGCTTAGCAGCTCAAAAATTGCCTTTCTTGACGAAAACCGTTGTTCGCCCTGACCTTGTTCCTTCGATTCAATAAATTCATTGAAATCGAAGCACTTTGGAAAGTGACTTCAATCATTTTTGAAAAAAAATAAAAAATTGAATAAGCAATGGCAGATCAGAAATTGCAAGACCTTTCGGTAGAAGAATTAGCTGCTCAATTGAGCGGCTTGGAAGCCGATTTGAAAAAAACGAGCTTCGAGCATTCAGTGCGCGGTTTGCAAAACACAAATGTGTTGAAAGAAACCCGCAAAGATATCGCTCGCGTGCAAACGGAATTGCGCAGCCGCGAAGTGTCCGCTATGTCGGAAGAACAATTGGCAATGCGTTCAAAAATTCGCGCTCGTCGCGCTCGCAAAAAATAATTCTTTGACCCATCATTGTCAATAAAAAAGGAAAATGAGCGTAGAAAGAAATCTCAGAAAAACGATTACGGGTGTCGTTACCAGTTCGGCTCGCAACAAAACGATTGCGGTGAAGGTTGAACGAAAAGTTAAACACCCGATGTACGGAAAATTTGTCAAAACGTCAAAGAAATTCCATGCACACGACGAAAATAACGAATGTGGCATCGGTGATACTGTGACGATTATGGAAATCCGTCCGTTGTCAAAAACCAAACGCTGGCGTTTGGTGTCAATCAACGAAAAAGCAAAATAATTTTTTTCTATTTTTTATAGAAATTAAATATTTTATTTTTATTGATTTTGGCAACAATATATTGGACTCGGCGGCTAAAAATAGCCCCCCCCCAGTATATTTGACTTAAAAAATGATTTTTTCAGACTTTCAACTTTTAAAAAGTCATGATTCAAACCGAAAGTAGATTGCGAGTAGCAGACAATACAGGAGCAAAAGAAGTTTTGTGTATCCGTGTATTGGGTGGTACGAAGAGACGCTACGCTTCGTTGGGCGACAAAATCGTCGTAACGATTAAAGATGCTTCGCCAGGTGGCGTAAAAAAAGGTATCGTTTCAAAAGCAGTGATTGTACGCACGCGCAAAGAGGTTCGTCGCAAAGACGGTTCTTATATTCGTTTCGACGACAACGCATGTGTATTGCTCAACGCTTCTGACGAGCCACGCGGTTCGCGCATTTTTGGTCCAGTTGCGCGTGAATTGCGCGACAAAGACTACATGCGTATCATCTCGCTTGCACCAGAAGTACTCTAATTCTTTATTAGAATTCTTAAAAGTTTTAATATCAAAAAAAATGGCAAAAGGACGTTTTGCACCTAAGCTCCACATCAAAAGCGGAGATACGGTTGTGGTGACTACCGGCACAAGCAAAGGTAAACAAGGCAAGGTTTTGCGCGTTTTTCCCGATAAAATGAAAGCACTCGTAGAGGGCATCAATATCGTGAAAAAACACCAAAAACCAACCCAAACCACACAAGGCGGCATCATTGAAAAAGAAGCCGCAATTCATATCTCCAACTTGATGCACGTTGACCCGAAAACGGGAACCGCAACCCGCATCGGTCGTAAAGAGGTAGATGGTAAATTGGTCAGATATTCAAAAAAATCGGGCGAAATCATTAAATAAAAATGAGTTATACACCGCGTTTCAAGAACAAGTACCGTGATGAAGTTGTGAATCAATTGATGGAACAATTTCAGTATAAGACGGTCATGCAGGTGCCTCGTATCGTCAAAATCGTACTCAATCAGGGTATCGGTGCCGCTACGCAGGACAAAAAAATGGTGGATACAGCAGTTGTCGAAATGACAACGATTGCAGGTCAAAAAGCTGTTCCAACCAAAGCGAAAAATTCAATCTCGAACTTTAAACTCCGCGAGGAGATGCCAATTGGTTGTAAAGTTACTTTGCGTAACAACCAAATGTATGAGTTCATGGATAGATTGGTTACGGTTTCGCTCCCACGTGTACGTGATTTCAAGGGCATCAATGACAAGTCGTTTGATGGTCGTGGCAATTACACGATGGGCATCACAGAGCAAATCATTTTCCCAGAAATTGATATTGACAAAGTGAGCCGCATTTCAGGTATGGACATCACATTTGTGACCACCGCCAAAACAGATGCCGAAGCATTGGCATTGTTGAAAGCGATGGGCATGCCTTTCAAAAAGTAATTTTTCAAAAAATAGATTTTTCTCCTAAACATGGCAAAAAAATCAATTATTGCACGCGAAAGAAAGCGTGAACGCATGGTGGAAAAATACGCCGACTTGCGTGCCAAGCTCAAAGAAGCTGGTGACTACGAAGCGTTGGACAAATTGCCGCGTAACTCGAACAAAATCCGTTTGCATAATCGTTGTGGTTTGACGGGTCGTCCGAAAGGTTTTATGCGCAAATTTGGCGTTAACCGCGTCATGTTCCGCCAAATGGCAAGCGATGGTAAACTTCCAGGCGTAACAAAATCGAGCTGGTAGTTTTATCCTTTGCTTATGCTGCTTTCATAGCAAGCAAGATTCAAAATTTCAACGCTTTTTATATTTTTTTATGGCGTTTTTCGCATCGAAAAAAATAAAAAAAGCATTGGTGAAAAAGTGCGACATGTTCTAATCAATTTTGTTGTGCGAATTTCAATGGGGCAGGTCGAAAAAACCATTTTACGATACCCCCCCAGTATTGACACCAAATTTTTCAAAAAAATAATTTAATTTCAACATAAATGGCTGTTACAGATCCTATTGCTGACTTTTTGACCCGCATTCGCAACGCGCAAATGGCAGGTCACAGCATCGTTGAGATTCCAGCGTCGAAAGTTAAAAAATCGATGACGGAGATTTTGTATGAACAAGGTTATATCTTGAAATACAAATTTGAGGACACTGAAAACAAACAAGGCGTTATCAAAATTGCATTGAAGTACGATGCACAAACGAAACGTCCTGTTATCCAGCAGTTAGGTCGCATTTCGCGTCCAGGATTGCGTCAGTATCGCAAAGCGGGTGAAATCCCACGCATCATCAACGGTTTGGGCATTGCAATTGTCTCTACCTCGAAAGGCATTATCACCGACAAAGAAGCGCGGAAGATTAATGTTGGAGGCGAGTTGCTTTGCTACGTTTACTAATTTTTTAAACGCGAAAAGGTTTTGTTTTCACAAAATTGTGTATCTTCGCGCCGCTTTGTTTCAAAAGCAAGAAATTTTTAAATCAAAATGCAGTATTTTTCTGTGTTTTAAATAGTAAAAATAATGTCAAGAATTGGTAAATTACCCGTTGCCGTACCTGCCAAAGTAACAATGGAGGTAACAAAAGGTAACTTGGTGACCATTAAAGGTCCGAAAGGAACGCTTTCACAGCAAGTTGACCCCGATATCACAGTAGCTATCGAGGAAGATAAAATTGTTGTTACACGCCCCACCGACCAGAAACGCCACAGAGCTTTGCACGGTTTGTACCGCTCTTTGGTTGCTAACATGGTAAAAGGTGTGTCTGAAGGTTTCACTTCTACACTCGAAATTGTGGGTGTGGGTTGGAAAGTAGAAACTGACGCAAGCCGAATCGTGTTTACATTGGGTTATTCACACCCAATTATCATGTCATTTCCGCCTGAAATAAAATTTGAGACGAAAATGGAAAAAGGTTTGCCACCAGCAGTGATTTTGTCATGTCATGACAAACAGTTGTTGGGTCAAGTTTGTGCAAAAATTCGCTCTTATCGTGTACCAGAACCTTACAAAGGAAAAGGTATTCGCTTCGCAGGTGAAGTTATCCGCCGCAAAGCTGGTAAAACAGCAGGTGGTAAAGGTAAAAAGAAATAACTTTCTTGAAAAGTTTTTTCGATTTATGGTTTGGTTTATTAAAAATTTTCAGTCTGCCCTTTCCGAATCGCTTTTTTTAAAAATTTTGGTGATTATACTGGGGGTGGGCGAAAAGTTTAAATTTTCTAAAATTTTTTATTCTTTTTTAAGATGAAATTAACTATCAAAGAACGCCGTCGTCGGATTCATTATCGAGTTCGTAAAAAATTGAGCGGCACAGCATCACGTCCACGTTTGGCAGTCAATCGCTCTAACAAATGGATTTATGCACAAATCATTGACGACACTACGGGGCATACGTTGCTTTCGGCATCGTCAATGGGTATGAGCGAAGGTACTAAAACAGAACAAGCTACGAAAGTGGGTCAACTCTTGGCTGAAAAAGCAAAAGCAGAAGGCATCGAAGGCGTAGTTTTTGACCGTGGCGGTTTCCTCTATCATGGTCGCGTTAAGGCTTTGGCTGATGGCGCACGCGAAGGCGGCTTGCAGTTCTAATTTTTTATTAACATCAAAGAAATTTCTAAATTTTTTCGATAATAGTTCGATAAAAATGGCAAAAGAAAGAGATAACAGAAAAAATGCACCACAATCGGAGCAAGATAGCAAATTCAAAGAAAAATTGGTTGCTGTTAATCGCGTATCGAAAGTAACAAAAGGTGGTCGCACGTTCAGCTTTGCTGCAATTGTAGTAGTCGGAGACGGCGAAGGTTCGGTTGGTCAAGGTTTGGGCAAAGCTCGCGAAGTTTCGGAAGCAATTTCAAAAGCAGTAGCTGATGCTAAAAAAAGCATGGTAAAAGTAGCCGTTTTGAAGGGTACAATTCCACATGCAGTTGATGGCAAATACGGTGCTGGTAAAGTGTTGCTTCGTCCAGCTTCGGACGGTACAGGTGTTATCGCAGGTGGTGCGATGCGTGCTGTATTGGACATGGCGGGCGTTCACAATGTATTGGGAAAATCTACGGGTTCGTCAAATCCGCACAACGTTGTGAAAGCAACGATTGATGCTTTGTCGAAATTGCGTACCCCACACATGGTGGCAAAACAACGTCGCATTTCGTTGTCAAAAGTTTTCAACGGTTAATTTTTTTGCGAAAAGCAATCAAAAAATGATGTTGAGATAGGAAGAGACACCCCCCCAGTATCCAACCCGTTTTTCATCATTTTTTTAATAAATTTTTAATAAAAAATATTGTTGAATCAATTTTTGACCTCAAAATCATAAAAAAAATTGATTTTACGTTTTAATAGCATTTTTAAGATGGCTAAGATTAAAATCACGCAAATCAAGAGCGGCATCAACCGCCCGCAAGACCAAAAAGATACGCTTGTCGCGTTGGGTCTTCGTAAAATGCACCAAACCGTTGAGCGCGAGGCGAACCCTCAAACTTTGGGTATGGTACGCAAAATTTCGCATCTCGTCAAAGTTGAAGAAGCATAATTTTTTGTTTCTACCTTTCGAGGGTATCAATTTTTTGATTCGTTTGAAAAATATCTAAAAAAAAGATATAAAGATGGAATTGCATAATCTAAAACCTGCATCAGGTTCTACGCATAAAGTAAAGCGCATTGGTCGCGGTCAAGGTTCTGGTCACGGTGGTACATCTACTCGTGGTCACAAAGGTGACAAGGCGCGCGCGGGTCATAAAAACAAACGCGGCTTCGAGGGTGGTCAAACACCGATGCAACGTCGTTTGCCAAAACGTGGCTTTAAAAACATCAATCGCATGGAATATGTCGGCATCAACGTGAGTCGTTTGCAAGAACTTGCAGACAAACACGGTGTAACAGACATCAACATGGCATCACTCGTGCAAGCAGGCATCGTTCGCAAAAATGACGATGTTAAAATCTTGGGCAGTGGCGATTTGAAATCGGCTTTGAATGTAACAGGTTTGCGCTTAACGGCGACAGCTGTAACAAAAATCGAAGCTGCTGGCGGCAAGTCTGACGCACAGGCTTGTTAATCGTTCTTTCAATTTTTTAAATTGAGAACTGAAAACGCTCTCTAAAATTCTCAAACTTTCGAGGAACAATAATGAATCGTTTTATTACTACGCTTAAAAATATTTGGTCAATCGAGGAGTTGCGAAAGCGATTGCTTTACACGCTCGGATTGCTTTTTGTGTTCCGTTTTGGTACGCATGTCTTGTTGCCGGGCGTTGTTCCTGGTGCATTGAAAGCTGCATCAGGCGGCAAATCAGCCAATGACATACTCGGTTTGATTAACACCTTTACAGGCGGTGCGTTTGAAAAAGCGTCTATCCTTGCTTTGGGTGTTATGCCGTACATCACGGCTTCCATCGTTGTTCAATTGTTGACATTTGCGGTTCCGTATTTTCAACGTTTGCAACAACACGAAGGAGAAAGCGGTCGTCAAAAACTCAATCGCATTATGCGATTTTTGGCGGTCGGTGTCACTTTGGTACAAGGTAGCGGCTATTTGAAATACATTCAGACGCAAGGCGCAGTAGCACCAAATATCAGCCCATTATTGTTTTGGGCAACTGGTTTGATTACGTTGACGGCGGGTACAATTTTCTCGATGTGGTTGGGTGAGCGTATCACCGAACGCGGTTTGGGAAATGGCACATCGTTCCTTATCATGTCGGGTATCATTGATGCTTTGCCACGTGCTATCGTGGGTGAGTTCAATGCCAACAGCGGTTTGGCTTTCGTATTAGAATTAGTGTTCTGGTTTGCTACTATTGCGGCAGTTGTTCTTGTCGTGCAGGGCGTTCGCAAAATTCCACTCCAATTCGCAAAACGAATGGTTGGCAGACAAGCAGGTGACTTGCCAATGGCAGGAAACCGTGACTATTTGCCTATCAAATTCAATGCGGCGGGTGTAATGCCTATCATCTTTGCGCAAGCATTGATGTTCGTTCCTGCAACGTTGTTTCAAGCAACGATGAAAGCAAATGAAGCTCCGAGTGCGCTTAGTTCGATGTTCACAAACATTTCAAGCGTAGGTTATAACGTTACTTTCTTTTTGTTGGTGGTTATCTTTACGTATGTTTATACAGCATTGTTGGTAAATCCACAACAATATTCGGAATATTTGAAACGTCAAAATGCGTTTATTCCAGGTGTAAAACCTGGTCAAAGTACTTCGGATTATATTGATAGTGTTACAACGCGCATCACTTTTCCGGGTTCATTAGCATTAGGTTTGTTGGCAATTTTGCCGGGCATCGTATCACTTTTCGTTACTTCGACAGAATTTACACGCTTCTTTGGCGGTACTTCTATCTTGATTATGATTGGTGTTATTTTGGATACTTTACAACAAATTGAAAGCCATTTGTTGCTCCAAAAATACGACACGCTTGTGCAAGATGGTAAAATTCAGGGTCGTGGCGGCATCGGCGTAACTGTCGGTGAAACAACACTCTAAATTTTTTCGCCAAAATATTTGAATTTTTTTTGTCAAAAATCAAAATATACTGGGGGGTAGATTTTTAGTCTGCTTTTTGAAAATGATTTATTACAAAACAGATGAAGAAATCGAACTCATACGTCAAAGTGCGCTAATGGTTTGTAAAACCTTGGCGCACGTTGGTGAAATGATTCGACCAGGTGTAACAGGCATCGAACTCGACAAAGCTGCTGAAACGTTTATCCGCGACAATCATGGCGTGCCATCATTCAAGGGGTATAGAGGTTTTCCAAATGCCATCATCGTCAGCATCAATGAACAAGTTGTTCACGGAATCCCGTCGAACTACGAATTTAGAGAAGGCGATATTTTGTCGGTAGATTGTGGTGTTTATATGAACGGCTTTCATGGCGACGCGGCTTACACGTATGCGATGAACGGAACTTCAGAAAAAACATTACAATTGCTCGAAAATACCAAAAAATCTCTCTATTTGGGCATCGAACAAGCTGTTCATGGCAAAAGAGTAGGGGATATTGGTTTTGCGATTCAGGACTGGTGCGAACGAAAATGTGGATACGGTGTAGTACGTGATTTGGTGGGACATGGAATCGGGCGCGATTTGCACGAAGAACCCAATGTTGCCAATTACGGAAAACGCAGTAACGGTGTTAAATTGTTGTCTGGAATGGTGATTGCTATCGAACCAATGATAAATATTGGAACGAAAGAAGTTCGTTTTCTTGATGACAATTGGACGGTAATTTCTGCCGACAAAACGCCTTCCGCACATTACGAACACACGGTGGCGGTTCGCAAAAACAAAGCAGATATTTTGTCCAGCCATGATTTAATTGAATTGGTTGAAAAAAATAATCCAAATTTGATGGAAATTCCAAGAAAAAGTTCCATCTTTGCGCTGCAAAATTGATTGCGAAATCAATATTATTGATTATCAATAAGTTATGAATTTCTTTTTTAAAAGAATGTCTATAAAATATTGATTTTCTCAAATTTTTATATTGATTTCAATAAAAATCAGAAAAAAAAATGTCAAAACAAGATGTAATTAAGCAAGACGGTGTAATTGAAGAAGCATTGCCGAACGCGATGTTCAAGGTGCGTCTTCAAAATGACCATACGATTCTCGCCACCATTTCAGGAAAAATGCGGATGCACTACATTCGTATTTTGCCGGGAGACAAAGTTTCGATTGAAATGTCTCCGTATGATTTGACGAGAGGACGTATTATCTATCGTTATAAATAGTTACAATTTTTCAAAAAATGTTGTAAAAGCACCCCCCCCCAGTATCTGGGTATTTTTTCGGGTTTTTGGGAGGAGGTTTTTCATAATTTCTAAATTTTTTCGTAAAATGAAAGTTCGTCCATCTATCAAAAAGCGGTCAGTAGATTGCAAAATCGTACGTCGCAAAGGAAGACTTTACGTTATTAACAAAAAAAATCCGAAATACAAACAACGTCAAGGTTAATTTTTTAAAAGTTAAAGAATGGCTCGTATTGCAGGTATTGACTTACCGAGAAACAAGCGTGGTGTCATCGGATTGACCTACATTTACGGCATTGGTCGTACATCCGCTCGTCAAATTTTGGCGGCAGCAGGCGTTAGCGAAGACACGAAAGTGTCTGAGTGGAACGACGAAAACATCAAAACCATCTCTCGCATCGTTGGTGACGAGTATAAGGTGGAAGGTGAACTTCGTTCAGAGGTTCAACTCGCTATCAAGCGTTTGATGGACATCGCCTGTTATCGTGGATTGCGTCACCGTAAAGGGTTGCCGTTGCGCGGTCAGCGCACCCGCACGAATGCACGTACCCGTAAAGGTCGTCGTAAAACCGTTGCTGGCAAAAAGAAAGTCGGTAGGTAAATTAAAAACAGTTTTAGGATTAGCTTCGCACTTTCTCCGAAAAGTAGCTTGACGGCTTAAAACCGAAACTGAGGAATTTCAAAAAAAATTCAACAATTCTCAAAGTAGAAAAAAAAAATGGCTAAAGCATCAGCTAAAAAAGTTGCCAAAAAGAGAAAAGTTGTGATTACGCCCGAAGGCTACGTCTATGTTCAGGCGACTTTCAACAACGTAATCGTTTCTGTGACCAACAAACAGGGTCAAGTCATCTCTTGGGGTTCGGCGGGTAAAGCCGGGTTTCGTGGCTCAAAGAAAAACACACCTTATGCAGCTCAGGTAGCGGCAAACGATGCAGCAAAAGTTGCATACGATGCAGGCATGCGCACGGCAGAAGTGTATGTTAAAGGTCCAGGTTCTGGACGCGAAGCGGCAATTCGTGCCGTTGACGCATCGGGCATTAAAGTGACGATTATTCGTGACGTTACGCCTGTTCCACACAACGGTTGCCGTCCTCCAAAACGTCGCCGCGTGTAATTTTTTCTCAATTTTTTCAAAAAAAACTTCGGCATACTGGGGGGTAGCTTTTTTAAAGCAATTTTTCAGATGAAAAAATAAAAAGTAAAAATTTAGATTTTTACCGCTTTTAATTTTCCGAAAATCATTTTAATAAAATAGAAAATGGCAAGATATACAGGTCCTACCTCCAAAAAAGCGCGTTCTTTTGGCGAGGCAATCTATGGGTTTGATAAGGCTTTTGAAAAAAAGAAATATCCTCCAGGGCAACATGGTCAAACGCGTAGAAAAAAACAGCGTTCTGACTACGCCGTTCAGTTGATGGAAAAGCAAAAAGCAAAATATACCTACGGTGTATTAGAGCGTCAATTCCGTAAAACGTTTCATGAGGCAACAAAACGCCACGGTGTAACGGGTGAAGTGTTGTTGCAATTGCTCGAAGCACGTTTGGACAACATCGTTTTCCGTCTCGGTCTCGCTCGCACTCGCAATGCAGCGCGTCA
>JBJOPA010000411.1:0-3973 GCA_046051005.1 Bacteroidota bacterium | reverse complement strand
TTTAAAAAAATTTTTCACAACATATACAAGTTATCAAAATAACTATTAATTTCGCAGTACAATCATTCAAATTTTAATTTATGAAAAAAATATTGCTTTTATTTATTTTCTTGAGTTTTTTTGAGACTGTAAGTTCTCAAACTCGCCAGAATATCTCCATCGGTTATCATCGTTTTTTTGTCTCAAAAGACAATCTTGCGCTGTTTTATTCCAGACAAACCAACAAGAATGAGTGGGGCGTGGGATTGAAATATCATTTAAGTCAAGGAATTGAAGAATATGGAAATTTTCGAGACAAAAATTTGTACTCAAAAGATTGGGTACAAAGTGTTGGTTTGATGGCTGAGTATCGAAGATATTTTTTCGATAGAAGCTATAAATGGACAAAATTTTTCAGACCTTATTTTGTCTTTCATACTGCCATCAGCTATAAAGAAGCACAAGGATTTATTTATACGTTTCTCGCTAATGAGGAGATATATGATTATTTATTACTAAAAGAAAAGCCTTTGTTGTTTGAAAATAGTGTAGGTTTTGGTGTTCGCTTTTTCCAAGATAAAAAAATAAATGGTTATCTGCAAACAGGTGGCGGACTTCTGTATGCGTATGTGGATTATCTAAAATATAAATGTTGTGGTTCCAGTAGCATAGAATGGAACTATATGCTAAACTTGGGATTGACTTATAATTTAACCAATAATGCGCCTCCCAAAAAAGCCAAGAAATAAGCTATTGGGTTAAGCAAGATGTATGGTTTAAATTCTTTTAGAACTAAAAATACGCCCCTCCCAGTATAAAATGCCAAAAAAGGGCGTGGATACTGGGGGGGGCATAATTTTACAATTATTCTCAAAAAATAATTATAAAAAAAAAGTTATTGATTATTTTTCAACAATCAATAACTTTCTCAAAACACAAACAATTTATTAATCTAAAAATATCTTTATGACACTTCTCTTCCTGCTTTCAATTCATCTTGATAGATTTTGAGTGCGTCCCATTCGCCTGCTTGCGCGAGGGCGGATTGTCTTGCCCACGTAGCGGGGTCGTGCATTCGATAGCGCGAACCAGCTTTGTCCAAAATCCCTTGCAATCGCTCGGTGCTGGCTTCTGCCAATTGTGCAAACGTGAAAATGCCATCAGCATTCAATAATTCTTCGATTTTTGGACCAATTCCTTCTACGATTTTTAAATCTTCGGGAGCCGCCACCACTTGCACCACTTGCGCAATGCCATTGGTCGGAGCCACCCAACCCACGATTTCCCGCGCTTGTCCCACCCAATTGTCGCGTTCGATGCGTCCTTCAAAAAATTCTAAAATTTCGTTGAGTTGCACCACTTGTGCATCATCTAACGCCGCAATTTGGCTGAATTTATAGATGCCCAACGCATTTAATTTACGTTCTGCAAATGCGCCGATGCCTCTGATTTTTTCGAGATTATCGCGTTCGTCGGCATTGGCGAGACCAATTTTCGAGAAATCGAAATACGCTTGTTGCGCCGAAATGCGCGTCAAAACGTCATTTTCATCAACTTTCAAGGTTTCGACAACGACTTTTTGTTTTCGATAACGCGCCAATTCTGCTTCTAAATCTGCGACCATTCGACTGCTGGTTTGTTGCGCTGCAAGGGCATTGTCATAACGAGATTTGTATGATTCAATTTCGCTCACCAATTCGCCTACTTCCGAATTGTAGCGCGCACGGACGCTGGCGGCATCTTTTTCCGAACGTTTTGCATCGGTTTGTGCTTTGGCAACGGCGGCTTCAAACTCGGTCATTTTGGTTTGTTGGGCAGCCAATTCGGTGCGCAATCCATCGGTTTGTCCCAACAAATTTTGATGGGTTTGCATGAGTTCATTCATATCGGCTTCTTTGCGTTCCATTTCGTTTTCCAACTTGTTGTAACGCCCGCCCCAATCGGCAAAACCAGTTTCTTTGCTCTGTTCAATTTCTTTTACAACATTGATGAGCGCGTATTTTTCGCCTTCGAGCATCACGTATTTTTGACGGGTTTGCTCTTTTTCTTCGTTCATTTTCACCATTTCGGCTTGCAAATTGGTTTTTTCTTCGCTCAACGTCAAGATTTTTGTCTGGGTATCTTGACGGAATTGTTGATACGAACTTACAATTTCTTGATGCAAACCGTCCAACTCCTGCAACTGATTGGCAACTACATTTCGTTGAGTAACCAAATTTTCCTGCACTTTTTGCGCTGCGCCGACCGATGTTTCGGCAGCTTTTTTGAGGGTATCAATTTGTGTTTGCGCATCGTTGAGGAGATGCGTTTTTTCGTCGTTTTGTACTTGCCAAGACTTTATTTCTTCGCCCAAACGCGCCATATTTTCGCCCGAGTTTTGTTGAAATTTCAAAAACTCTTGATTCAAATTAAATTTAGAACGCTCCAAATCTTGATATTCTTGCTGAATGCTGACGGTTTTGGTTTTCCAATCGTCGTGTGCGAGTTGCAACGTATTCACGTTTTGACTCATTTTTTGAAACCGCGTTTGCATTTCGTCATGTGCAAGTTTCACGCGACCCATTTCGTCGTCTTTTTCTTCCAAGATGGTGGGCAGTTTGTTTTCTTTGTAAAGATACCAACCAATGCACCCCCCCAGTATTGCGGAGACCAAACCTCCAAAAATTTGCATCAAAGCACAAGAACTCATAATTTTATTTTTTATGCTGTTTAAAAATATTTTTTTAATTCGTTTTTAGTTGAAAAAACGGTAATTTAATTCAATAAAATTTCGACACGTCTGTTTTGGGCGCGTCCTTCGGCGGTGTTGTTGGGCGCAACGGGTTGTCGAATGCCTTGCGAGCCTGCCGAAATTTGTTGTGCATTTACGCCTTGTTTTGCCAAATATCCGCGCACAAAGTCGGCGCGTTGTTGCCCCAATTCCAAATTTTTAGCGGCGGAACCTTGATTGTCAGTAAAACCAGTTGCGTCTATTTTCGACCCTTTTTTGTGGTCGAGATAATAGGTCAGGTCTGAAAAGTTTTTCCGTTGTTCTTCCGTCAATTCGATTTGAGATTGGTTGGTTTCAAAGTGCAACACAATCGGTTTGCCCGACAACGATTGATAGATGGCTTGCAATCGGTCGTCGTCTTTTGGCAAATCGGCGAAGGCAAATTGAATGGCACTCAAAACGGTGTCGCCCGTGCGTTGCAACGTAGGGTTTTTGATGCTGGCGGCAAACATTTGCGCCGTCGGAACCCCCAATTCGCTCAAATAAGACTTGACTTGGTTGGCGCGTGCCAAGCCCAAATCGCTGTAAATGCCCGTATTTTTTTCGTCATCGCCATAAATTCCCGTCAATTGTAGGGCGCGTTGTGGATTTTTTTGCAAATAATCGCGGGTTTGAACCAACGCGGCTTTCAAGGGTTGCGAAAGCGGCAACAAATTGAATTGCGACACATTAAACTGCAAATCGTCGGGCGAGCTTGCTGAAAAATTAGTGCCATCGGCAATCGAAAATGCCGACGACAAACCCTCTGTTTTCGCCGTCGTCGTCCCGTTGTCGGCGCAACAATAACTGACAAAATAAGGACGCGCAATCGCCATTAGCCCCAGCCAAAGCATGATGAGCCAAGTTGATGTTTTTAACATGGAAATGTCATAGTTTTGTTAAAAAATTGTATAGATTCCATAGCGTTTTCTTCACAGCAAAAAAATGTGTAGAAAGATTCGATACAAAGTTAACGTGAGTTTTTGGGTTTTGCATATTTTTCTGTCAACTTTTTTTGTGTTCACAAGACATTTTTTTTAATCTCATTCATTTTTTTAATCTTTTATGAAAAATGATAAAAAAAATACGTTTTCTCTTCCATTCGGAGGGCTTATACTGGGGGGGGGGCTTTTTCTGCTTTTTTTTTATAAAAATCTATTTTTTTTGACGTTATTTTTTCTCTATTTTATTGATTTAAAACGAGTGTTGAATTTTAAAAATAATACATGTTTTTTAATTAGATAG
>JBJOPA010000410.1:0-2744 GCA_046051005.1 Bacteroidota bacterium | reverse complement strand
ATGAAATCTTTAAGATTTCGTAAATCTCGCCGCCAAAAACGCCTGAAAACGCCAATTTTGAAGTAAGTTATAACAATACATTTTCCTTAACTATACACCATTGACTGGGGGGGGGCATTTTTTGAGATAATAAATGAAAAAAATTTGTTTTTTTTATATCATTCGTTTTCCAGTTTTGGTGTTGATATTTTTTTAATCGTCAGTCTTCCAAAACATCAAAAAAAAAGTAACTTTGCGAAAAATTGTACCCCTTTTTTTCAAAAAACGTTAGAACAAAATATGAAATATCAACTCGCTCAAATTAATATTGCCAAATTGCTCGCGCCCATTGACAGCCCACTTTTGGCAGATTTTGTAGCAGATTTAGACCGCATCAATGGCATTGCGG
The DNA here is from genome assembly GCA_046051005.1 of Bacteroidota bacterium. Taxonomy (GTDB): domain Bacteria; phylum Bacteroidota; class Bacteroidia; order Chitinophagales; family Saprospiraceae; genus JAAFJT01. The sequence continues at coordinate 2,356 of JBJOPA010000410.1, read as the reverse complement.
AGCAAAGCGCGGGTTTTGTGTGGCGTTTACAAGGCGATTCGGGCAATGCAACGGGCATCAATCCCTACGACAACGCGGCTTTCATCGTCAATGTTTCGGTTTGGAAAGACGTGGAATCGTTGAAAAATTTTGTCTATCGGTCAGGTCATTTAGACGTTTTTTTGAAACGTGCGCACTGGTTTGAACCCATGAAAACGCCGCACATGGCATTGTGGTGGATTGCCGAAAACGATTTTCCAACGCCCGAAGCCTGTAAAATTCGATTGGATTATCTGACCCAAAACGGAGAATCTGAATTTGCTTTTTCATTCAGAAATATTTTTGAACCCAAGCAATCTTGATTTTTTTTTCTAAAAAAAAAGAAAAATAGCCCGTTTTTTTGCAAAAAACTAAAAAAAATACGTAATTTTGCGCCCGCAAAAGTAATTATTTCTAATTCTATGTCTTTGTTGATATAATTTTTTGTATTTCATATGAAAAAAGTTCCACTCGAAATCTCTGCTATTTCGCACAGCGTAACGCAATCTCAAAACTACGCCGTTTTGTTGGCAGAAACAAATGGTACGCGCCGCCTACCCATCGTGATTGGTGGATACGAAGCGCAATCCATTGCCGTCGCTTGGGAAAGATTGAGTTCAGGACGACCACTGACGCACGATTTGTTCAAAAATACATTAGAAACATTCAACATCACACTCAAAGAAGTGATTATTTCTAATCTTTTAGATGGTGTTTTTTATGCGCGTTTGATTTGCATGCAAGACAATAACGTCTATGAAATTGACTCGCGCACGTCCGACGCATTGGCATTAGCGGTTCGATTTGCTTGTCCGATTTCTACATATGAGTTTATTTTAGATGCCGCAGGCATCGTATTAGAAGAAAATGACACTGCAAACACCGCCGCCCCTCGCGAAGCACCGCGCCGCAGCACCAACACACTTGCACAACTTTCGATGGACGAACTCAACCGCATGTTAGACGACGTGATTGCCCAAGAAGACTACGAACAAGCCGCCCGCATTCGCGACGAAATTCAGAAAAGACATAAAAGTTAAACGTTTTGCCACGTTTTTACCTAAAAAATACCCAAAAGCAGTGCATCAGCCGTTGATACGCTGCTTTTTGCATACCCCCCAGTATTTCCCCTCTCAATCCCCCCCGAAATGATTTTTTTGAAGAAAAAGTATTTAATAAATAGTTAATGTCTATTAATAATTGATAAAAAAAGAGAAAAAGTAATCGCAAATGCACAATCAATCCATAAAAAACCCTTACCTTTGAGGTAAATTTTAGTTATTGTATTTTTTACACTAATCTAAATCGAATCAAACGTATTTTTTTTACGTTATAGATAAAATATTCATTCGATAAATAGTTATCAAACGTCAACCAATAAAAAAAGAAAATTATATGACATCAACTGCTGTTACACCAAAACCCAATGCCGTCCATCGGTTGGCAGAGGAAAAAAACACCAAAATAGTGGCGACGCTTGGTCCCGCTTCGTCGGATTATTCTACGATGTTGGAGCTTGCGCGGTCGGGTGTGAACATTTTTCGACTCAATTTCAGTCACGGCGACCATGCGTTTCATCGGGCTAATATCGAAAAAATTAATTATCTCAATGAAACGAATAACCTTCACATCGGCATTTTGGCGGATTTGCAAGGTCCAAAAATTCGCATCGGCGAAATGGAAAACGACGGTGTAGAAGTTTTTGAAGGTGACATCATCACGTTTACCAACGAAAAATGTATCGGCAATCGCGAGCGCGTGTACATGAGCTACGCAGATTTTCCGAAAGACGTACAAGCTGGCGAAAAAGTGTTGCTCGACGACGGAAAATTCACTTTTGAAGTCGTGGACACCAATAATACGACCACCGTTCGACTCAAAGTAATTTACGGCGGCATATTAAAATCTAAAAAAGGCGTAAATTTGCCTGACACAAAAACGTCACTCCCTTGTTTGACAGAAAAAGATTTGGTTGACCTCGATTTTTTGTTAACGCAACCCGTCAACTGGATTGCGCTTTCATTCGTTCGTCGCCCCGAAGATATTGACGATTTGCGCGCTCGGCTCGATGCGGCTGGTCACCCCGCCCGCATTATTGCCAAAATCGAAAAGCCAGAAGCCGTCGAAAAAATTGATGGTATCATCAAAAAAAGTAATGCCATCATGGTCGCACGCGGCGATTTGGGCGTAGAATTTCCGATGGAAAAAGTGCCATTGGTACAAAAACAAATCGTGCAGAAATGTATCGAAAGAGCGCGTCCAGTCATTGTGGCAACTCAAATGATGGAAAGCATGACCACCAATCCAAGCCCAACGCGGGCGGAAGTGAACGACGTGG
>JBJOPA010000409.1:0-8928 GCA_046051005.1 Bacteroidota bacterium | reverse complement strand
CTATGCAAATTTGGCGACCGTCAATGTCCGAAAAGGCGACGTAGTGAGTCTGCGACAAAACATTGGGACGGTAGCCGACAATTACATCAATTTTGCTATTTATCTAGAAAAATTAGCCATCAATCCAAGCGTTTGGTTGGCACGATAAAAAAAAATAAAGTTAAAAAAAAATGGATTTAGACTTCATTCAACGCCTTCAAAAACGCTTTGAAAAGGGTTTGCCCGGACGCGATTTTCAGTACGAAATGGCGAACGATACGCGCCAATTGTTCAAAATTCGAGACGCGCCCGCCGATGCGCGACAGGCGTGCGTGATGCCGTTGTTGTGTCCAAATGGAAACGATTGGCAAGTCGTTTTGATTCTGCGTGCAAAAATGGAAAGCGACCGACATTCGGGACAAATCAGTTTTGCGGGTGGACAACTCGATGCCACCGATGCCTCGTTGCAAGCGTGTGCATTGCGCGAAGTTTGGGAAGAAATCGGTGTGCCGAGCGAAAAAATTAACATAATCGGGCAAATGACCGAAATTTTTATTCCCGTTTCTAATTTTCGAGTATTTCCGTTTTTAGGATTTTGTACAGAAAAAATAACTTTCAACGCCCAAGAAACCGAAGTGCGCGGCATTTTAACGCCAAATATTTACGATTTTTTGAATCCACATAACAAAAAAATAAAAGATATTCGCCTCAACGAAACTACGGTTTTGGAAGGCGTTCCGTATTTCGATATTGACGGGCGCGTAGTCTGGGGCGCAACCGCCATGATGCTCGCCGAACTCGCCGAACTGATTAAAACGATGTAAAAAAAGTTTTTTAAGAAAAAATAAAACCAACCGTTTTCTGATGCGAAAAATTATTACAAATATCAAAAATTTGGTTGTTTCGCCGCCCCCCCCAGTATCCAAGCCGTTGAGAGGCGTTTTTTTATCAAAAATTGAGGTCGTGGAAGATGCGTTTTTGCTCATTGAAGACCAAAAAATTGTTGAATTTGGAAAAATGACGCAACCCGAATTGCCACGCGCCGACCAAAATATTGATGCAAATGGCGGTTGGGTATTGCCTGCTTTTTGCGATTCGCACACGCATTTGGTGTTCTCCGCTACGCGAGAAGAAGAATTTGAAATGCGGCTGAAAGGAAAAACGTATGAAGAAATCGCAGCCGCAGGCGGTGGGATTTTAAATTCCGCCAAAAAATTGCAACAAACAGATGAACAAAAATTATTCGATGATGCCCTCATTCGACTCGACGAAGCGCGGAATTTTGGGACGGGAGCCATCGAAATCAAAAGCGGTTACGGATTGACGATTGAGGCGGAACTCAAAATGTTGCGCGTCATCAAAAAATTGAAAGCGCACAGCGATTTGACTATTCGAGCTTCGTTTTTGGGTGCGCACGCCGTGCCAATGCTGTATAAAAACGACCGAAAAACATATATTTCACAAATCGTTGATGACATGTTGCCACGCATCGCAGCCGAAGGATTAGCGGATTTTGTAGATGTTTTTTGCGAAAAAATTGCCTTTTCTAGCGACGAAACGGATTTAATTTTGTCGGCGGCGGCGCGTTGGGGATTGCGACCCAAAATACATACCAACCAATTCTATTCGATGGGCGGCATTGAAACGGCGTTGAAACACCGCGCCATTTCGGTTGACCATCTCGAAGTATTGAACGAAAATGAAATTCAATTGCTACAAAAAAGCGATACGATAGCGACTTTATTGCCCACCGCACCATTTTTTTTGAACGATGCGCACACGCCGCCCGCTCGACGACTCATCGAATCGGATTGCGCAGTGGCGTTGGCAACGGACTTCAATCCCGGCACCAGTCCGTCGGTTTCGATGCCTTTCGTATGGTCTTTGGCTTGCATTCGTTTGCGTATGTTGCCCGAAGAAGCCCTCAACGCAGCCACCATTAATGGCGCATTTGCGATGCAAATTGAAAACGAATTGGGCAGTATTGCCGTTGGAAAACGCGCTAATTTGGTGATTACAAAACCCATTTCGTCGTTGGCGCAATTGCCTTATGGTTTTACGTCAAATTGGATTCGGCAAGTTTTGATTGGAGGGGAATAAAATTCGCGAAAATAGCTTTCTTCCCTCCTTTCGGGGGGATTGAGGGGGGAAATACTGGGGGGTAGCCTTTTTCCTAGATTTTTAGTCCAGATTTTGGTTTTTTGAATAGATTTGGAGTTTCTTCTATAAATTTTACGTTTGTGATTTTTGCGCTGCCTACGCGGGTGTGCGCGCCACGCAAGGCATCGAACCGCCAAAATTGCCATGTTTGGGCAAACAAAACGCCTTCGACGGTCGTGAAATCGTCGTAAGTGATGGCGCGAGCGGCTTGGTCGGTGGGCGATGAAAAGGCAGAAACATGATACGCCATGCCCGCAATAGAATGGTTTGGATTTTTAAACACTAAAAAATAATCATCGGGCGAATCGCCTACATTTTTTTCAAAAGTAAGTCGGGCGGCGGGTAGATTTAGGTTTTCAAAGAGTTTTGTTTTTTGTTTTTCGAGTTGCCATTTTGCGCCCACGTCGTGCATTTTGAAAGGCATTGCGAAAAAATAGTGCCAAGCAAAAATATTAAATCGAGCATTTTCAAAAATCACGGAATCGGGCGATTGCCAGACATTTTTCCCATCAAAAACGAGTGTAGTTCCGTCGTTTCGGTCGAGGCGAATGGCAGACGAATTGGTGCGCGCAGAGATGCGCGCCCGCAAGAGAACGGAGCCATTGAGTTCATATTCAAGGTCGAAACAGACTACTTTTTTCGATTGAAAAGTTTTTAACCCATATATTTTTTCTATTGCCGCAAGAAATGGATTGGCTTTTTGGGCAACCAATAATTGAACAGTCAACAAAAAGAACAGCGTCGTTACAATCCTATTTTTCATCTCTTTTTTTTTATTTTTTTTTAGAAAAACACTTAAAAACAAGCATTTATACTGGGGGGTGGCTATTTTGTGCAAAGTAAAGACATAGTTATCACAAAAAAGTTCTAAAAAAATCAAATTATACTTTTCAAAAACTTTTTGTAAAAAATTTTGTTTTCAAGAATATAAACACAATTACATTTAATAAAAAAGAACTACATTTGCACATTCGTTTTAATTAATATACAAATTCTAAAATCAAAACTTTTATTTTCTCTAATTTTTTTTTAAAATACTAAACTATTTTACTATGAAAGTGATCTCTAAAATTGCACTTTTAGGTGGCGTTGTAGCCATCGGCATTGGCGCATTTGCCGTCAACAAAATCTGGCAATCGCCCCACGATTCGGTCGAAGAATCGGAAAACAAAACCGAAATGCTCGAAGCCTACTACGCGCAAGAGTTTGAAAAAACGGTTGACCCCGCCACAGGAACTGTTCCCATCGAACGGTTGACCGACGCAAAACGTTATGCCGACGAATTGCGCGCACAAAACCAATTTAGCCGTGCGGCGATTGGGCTGAGTTGGGCGGAACGCGGTCCCAGCAACATCGGCGGTCGCACCCGCGCCCTACTTTTTGACCTGAACGATGCGACCTACAAAAAAGTATGGGCAGGCAGCGTAGGCGGTGGTTTGTGGTGTACGAATGACATCACATTGGCGGCGCCCGTTTGGACGAAAAAAAATGACCTTTTTGGCAATCTCGCCGTCACGACGATGGCGCAAAACCCAGTTACAAAAAACACCATGTATTTTGGAACGGGCGAAGGTTGGCTTAATTCCGATGCCATTCGCGGTCTCGGCGTTTGGAAATCTACCGATGGCGGCACCACGTGGGCGCAATTGAGCGCGACCAACAACTCAAATTTCTATTATGTCCAAAAAATTGTAGTAGATTCGGCGGGCATCGTCTATGCTGCCACCAAATCTGGCTTGCAACGCTCGACCGACGGCGGCACGACTTGGACAAAAGTATTAGGAACAGGTTTGACCGTTTCATCAGCCAACAATGACATTGCAGACATTGAAATCGCCAAAGACAACAGTCTTTATGTGACTTGTGGCATGTTCAGCACGGGTCAGGTTTGGAAATCGAATCGTGCAACTTATGGCGTAAACACAGGCGCGTTGAGCAACTGGGCAAACATCACACCGTCGGGTTTGGCTTGTCGGCGCATTGAGTTGGCGTGCGCACCCAACAATGCGACACGCTTGTATATCGTCTGTCATAGCGGAACCAACAACGATTGTTCTAATATCTATCGGAGCGAAACGAGCGGCACTTCGTGGGTGGCGGGTACGGTTCCAACAATCATTGACCAAGGTGCTAACTCAAATTTCTGTCGTGGACAAGCATGGTATGATTTGACTTGTTCGGTTGACCCACTCAATGCCGACCGTGTGTACATCGCAGGTGTAGATGCCTTGCGTTCGACTGACAAAGGCGCGACTTGGAGTCAAATTACAACTTGGAGTTCCTTTGGTGCGCCTGCCGCGATGCCCATTGTTCATGCTGACCAACATGCGATTGTGTTCGCACCCGGCAGCTCTACCAAAGCCATTTGGGGAACAGATGGTGGCATTTTTTATACCGCAACCGCTTCTACTGCGCCTTACCCAAGCTATACTTCTAAAAACGTGGGGTATAATGTGACGCAATATTATGCAGCAGACATTAACCCAACATCGGGTTCTAATTTCTTGCTCGCGGGCGCACAAGACAATGGCTCACAGACGTTGAACGGTGCAGGAATTGCGACGGGAACCTCCGTTTCGGGTGGTGATGGTTGTTTTGCACACATCAATCAAGTGACTCCAACCATTCAAACGACTTCTTATGTATATTCTAATTTCTATATTTCAACCAATAGCGGTGCGTCGTTTACCGCAAAATCGGTTGCCAATAGTGGCGCATTCGTAAATCCAAGTGATTTAGCGGATTCTTCCAATGTTTTATATCACGGTTGGACGGCAGGAAGTCTCAGCAGATTGCGGAGCCTCAATCTTGGTGCAGCTGGCACGACTTCGTCGAGTTTCACGGTGACAGGTGCATCGGGCATCGTACAAGCCATCCGAGTTGACCCCACCAACAACAGCCGCGTTTGGGCAGGTTTTGGCGGAAAATTATATCGAATTGACAATGCAAATGCTGCCGCACCGACCATTACAGCCATCAACAGTGCCAGTTTTCCAGTGGGTGCGTACATGTCTTCCATTGATGTCAAACGCAGCAATGGAAGCCATTTGATGGTAACATTTTCTAATTATGGTGTCAATAGCATTTGGACTTCGACCAACGGTGGAACCACTTGGACTTCTATCGAAGGCAATTTGCCAGATATGCCGATTCGATGGGGAATTTTTGACCCTAAAAATGGCGCAAGAGCATTGGTCGCAACGGAATTGGGCGTTTGGACAACCACCGCGCTCACGGGCGCAACCACCGCGTGGAATGCAGACAACACAGGTCTTGCAAACGTGCGCGTGGACATGTTGAAATACCGAATTTCTGATTATACCGTCGTGGCGGCTACGCATGGACGAGGTTTGTTTACTGCCGTATTGCCGGGCGTTGTGGCTCCGATTGTGGGCGGCGGAAGCAGTTCTGCGTTGACAAATGGCGAAACGGACAACAATAACGGCGGCATTTATGCATCGCCAAATACAGGCACAAATGCGACAGAAGAAGCATTGACCGCCGTTGTGCGACAAAATCCTTTTCAAGATGAGTTGGGTTTGAAATTTAACCAGCCGCCACACCGTTCTATGCGAATCCTTTTGGTGGACGTGGCAGGAAGAATCGCCGTCGAACAGCAATTGGAAAGCGTTGAATCCGAATATTTGACGATTTATACTGGGGGGGTCGGTCGCGGCAACTATATCTTGCGCATCGAACCTAAAAATGCAAAACCTTTCGCCTTGAAAGTGTTTAAAAATTAAATCATCAATAAAATATTCTTCAAAAAATATTTTTGATTATTTATTTTAAAAAATGGTTTGGTTGAAATATTTTTCAATCAAACCATTTTTTTTGTTGATTTGAAGGGAAAACACTACTCTTTTCAAGGTATTTTTGTTAAAATCGAGGTTAAATGACTACTTTTGGCAATATTTTCGTTTCTACGACAACATCTTTGAACAACCTATTGACAATAAAAAAATAACGCCTTAAAAACCATTTAAATACTGGGGGGGGACGTTTAATTTTATTTTCAACATCAAAAATGCTTTTTTCTTACAAAAAATCAAAAAAAAATGATGTTTTATTGAATAAGATTTAAAAAAAAGAAGTATTTTTGACAACAAATTGATACACAAAATATTTTTCCGTACCGATTTAGGATTCATTATTTTCTAATGTAAAAATCAAATTCTATCAATATGAAAAAAATATCTACATTCTTTTTCACTATTGTTTTGCTCTTGTCGGCAGCGCGCACGATGGCGCAATGCGAACGCATGTTTTCCGAAAACCGCGTGGGCAGCAATATCCATTTTTTGCGTTCTGTCAATCAAACACTCATTGTTCGAGGAAATTATAGCTACGAAGCGGAGTTTTTCACGAACGACAAAGGCATTTTTGCAAAAATCACGACGCACAACGGCGTGGAATTGCATCGCGACGACGAACTCATTTTTGCCGATGCGCAAGACCGCCGAAAGGTCTATAAATTCATAGATTTCAGTCTCGGTGCAAAAGGCGCAGGCGTTTATGAAAATACATTACAAATTGACCTTGCCGCCATGCGTTGGTTGGCAGCCACGCCAGTGGTAAAAATCTTGATAAAAACGAACACCAATTTTCAAGTGCGTCAATTCACCCTCGCCGACAATCGGCAAGAAGTGTTGAAAAAAACCGCTTCGTGCTTCATCACCACGCTCGACGCAACCAAAGTGCGCGACAAAGTGTTGGATTCCGACTTACCCATTGGCGCGGTCGGCAAACCACAAGGTGGCGCAGGTGCAGCCCCCCCCCCAGTATCTGGCGGTGGGCAGGCAGGTGTTGCGGCAGGTGGACAAAATCCAACGCCCGCACGCCGCCCCAATGCCCCACAAACTGATGCAGAATTAGACGCATTGCGCAACGATTTAGTGGCGCAAAAGGAACGCATTCGCGCCGAAATTGCAGCAGAAAGAACACGCGGCGACCAAGAAAAACGTCAAGTTCAAGAAAGCGTTTTGTTGGCGCAACAAAATGCGACAGAACAAAAATTGCGATTCCAAAGAGATGTTGCCGACGCGCAACAACGGTCGCAACAAGTCATTGATTCGATGCGTCAAACTTCGCTTGGCAATATCAACGTCGCTAAAAAACGTGCCGACGACGAAATGCAAAAAATTGCAAACTCCGTTGCCGAAGCCCAAAAACGCGCCGAAGACGAAACCCGTCGCGCACAAGCCGCCGCACAAGACGAAGTCTTGAAAGCACGCGAAAAAGCCGCTACCGAAATGAAAGCTACGCGAGAAAAACTCGAACTCGCCAAGCAAGAATATGCCGACGAAATTTCGTCTTCTCGTACCAACGCCAACGCCGAACTCGTGCGCATACGCGAAGAAACCGCCAAACGCATCGAAGATGCCCGAAATGCAGCAAAAGTTGAACGCGAAAGAACCGCCGAAGACGTAGTGAAAGCCAAACAATCCGCCGCCGAACTCATTCTGAAAGCACAAGTCGAAGCCGCCGATTCCGTTGCCCGAATCCGTGAAAATGGCGTGTTGGAAAAACAACGCATCGCCTTTGAAGTCGCCGAATCGCGCCGCCGTGCCGCCGAAGAAAAAGCATTGGTTTCGCAAAGCTCAGTTTCTGAAATTGCTGACATCAAAGAAAATGCAGCAAAACAAAAAGAAAATTCCGCCATCGAAGTCGCCAAAGCACAAAAAAAAGCAGCTGAAATCGTAGAAAGTTCGCAACAACAAGCCGCCAAAGAACAAGAAAGAATCAAGGCAGCCGTAGATTCAAACCGCGTGATAGCGGCAAAAGAATTGGAAGTGTTGCGCAAAAAAAATCAAGAAGAAGCAACAAAAATGCAACGCGAATTGCAAAATGTTGTTGAAAAAGCACGTACCAATGCCGATTCCGTGCAACGAGAATCCGCCCAATTGGTCGTCGAAGCGCAGAAAAAAGCTGCCGAAGAAATCGCCAAAATTCAAGCAGAAGCGATGGCGCAGATGAAACGTTCGACGGCAAAATTGGATTCGTCGCGACAAATTTTGTCCACATCACTCAATCAAACCCAGCAAACTGCCGAAAAACGGAAAATCGAAATTCAAGAAGAAGTTGAAAAAAGCATTGCCGCAGCAAAATCCAAAGAACGAGAATTGTTGAACATGTCCGCCAAAGACGTGCAAGATAGCAAAGCCCGCGCCGCCGCCGAAGTCGTCAGAACCCAAGAAGCCGCCGCCAGAGAAATTGCAAAAATCCGTCAACAAGAAGCCGATATTCAACAAGAATCTGCCAAAAAAACTGCCGAAGCGCGACAAAAAGCATTGGAAGACATTGAAACAATTTCGCAAGTGTCAGCCGATTCTATCCGCACCTTACGCGAGCGCGCTGCCCGCGAACGCGAGCGATTGGCAAAAGAATTGGCAGACGCTACGCAAAAATCGGCAAAATTAATCGCACAAACCACGCAAGCCGCCCAAACGGACGTGAAAATTGTGCAAGAACAAGCCGCCGCAGCCATCAGAGAAGTCGAAACGGAAAGCGAAAAAGAAAAAACTGCCGCCCGAAACGCATTGGAACGCGCCTTGTATTCCTACAAAATGCAGCAAGATTCGTCAAGAGAAGTTGCTGCAAAACAAATTGCAGACCAACGACGCGCCACCAACGAAAAAATATTGACGATGGTAGAAGAAGCGCAACAAGCGCGGGTCAAATCGCAAGAAGAAATTTCAAAATCGCAACGCGAAACTGCTAACGAAATTTCAAAACAAAAACAACAAATGCAACTCGAAATCGAAAAAGCAAAAGCAGAAGCTGATTCCG
>JBJOPA010000408.1:0-2583 GCA_046051005.1 Bacteroidota bacterium | reverse complement strand
GGGCAAATTTTTGTAAAAAAATCAGAAATCGGAAAAGGAACTACGTTTTGCATTAAACTGCCCATTTGATTTTTTGACTTAACATTGGTTAACAAAAACGCTTTTTGAGGAAAATAATTTGGTGAAAAGATACAAGTTACAGAATTTTTTTTCATATTTGTATCGTATTTTAAATCAAATTTTTTCATCAAAATTAATTAAAACGTTTATTAACAACTATGAAATTATCTTTGGGTAACATTGTCACAATGCTGTTGGCAATTGTAATGATTGTATTTGGCGCGAACAAATTAGTTCCGTTTTTGACCATGCCTACGCCTGCAAATCCTTCGTCAGCTATGATGAGCTTTTTCGGCGCGATGGGCGGTACTTACTTGGGCAAATTTGTCGGTTTGACCGAACTTGTCGGCGGTTTGATGTTGTTGTCAGACCGTACGCGATTTGCGGGATTATTGGTGTTGGCTCCAATCGCAGTCAATATCGTGGTGTATCACTTGGCGCATGACCTTGCTGGCGGCATGATTGCCTACGTTTGTGGCGCGCTCTACGCAGTAGCTGCATGGGGTTATGCCGACCGTTTCAAAGGTCTTTTGGGCTAATTTTTACGTCAATTTTTGAAAAAAAAACGGGTGGAACGAAAGCAATTTTCGTCTCACCCGTTTTCTATTGGCGATATTTTTCTTTTATTTTTTGAAAAGTGATTCCACAAAAGCGCGTTTGTTGAAAATTTGCAATTTGTCAATTTCTTCGCCAACGCCGATGTATTTAATCGGAATTTTGAATTGTTCGCTGATGCCGATGGCAACGCCACCTTTTGCTGTGCCGTCGAGTTTCGTGAGCGCGAGGCAACTCACTTCGGTCACTTCGGTAAATTGTTTGCATTGTTCGAGCGCGTTTTGACCTGTCGAAGCGTCCAAAACCAGCATTACATCGTGCGGTGCGCCGTCCATTGCTTTGCCTGCCGAACGCTTGATTTTGGCAAGTTCGCTCATCAAATTCACTTTATTGTGCAATCGTCCTGCCGTGTCAATAATGGCAACGTCACAATTATATTTTTGGGCATATTGAACCGTTTCGTAGGCAACGGCGGCTGGGTCGGCATTCATTCCTTTGGAATAAAATTCGCAACCTACGCGGTCTGACCAAATTTTGAGTTGGTCAACTGCGGCAGCGCGAAATGTATCGGCTGCGCCAATGACTACGCGATAATCATTTTTTGTCAATTGATGTGCCAATTTTCCGATGGTCGTCGTTTTTCCTACGCCATTTACGCCCACCACGAGCAACACAAAAGGGCGACCTTTTGCAAGCGGAAGGTCAAAATTTTCGGGTTCTTCGCTGTTGTTTTCTGACAACAATTCGACGATTTCGTCTTTCAAAATATGGTTTAACTCGTTGGTCGAAACATATTTGTCTCTTGCCACGCGCTTTTCGATGCGGTCAATAATTTTGACGGTCGTATTGAGTCCTACGTCCGACGAAATTAAAATGCCTTCGAGTTCGTCTAATACTTCTTCGTCAATGGTGGTTTTACCAGCTACGGCACGCGAGATTTTCCCAAAAAAAGATTCTTTGGTTTTTTCTAACCCTTTGTCGAGGTCTTCTTCTTTTTCGCGATTAAAAAATTTTTTGAAAAAACTCATAATTTAACATCTAAGATTTTTCTGAACCTCAAAAATGCCCCCCCCCAGTATAAACGCGGTTTTTGGGGCGTTTTATGGCTGCTTTTTTAAAATGTCAAAAGGCTTTTTCTTCGCATAGGAAAGAAAAAGCCTTTGAAAATGGATATTTTGGAAAGTTCCAACGCAAACAATTAGTTAGCGAAGAAATCTTTAACTTTGTCTTTATGGACAATCGCTTCTTTGAAAACATAAGCACCCGATTTAGGGTCTTTTACACTTTTCACCACGCGAACATGGTCTTTACCTGAACCTGCATTTGCCGCACGTTGCGCGACTTTCGCATTTTTGGATACTTTCTTTGCCATGATGCAAACTTAGTTTTTAAAAAATTAATTATTTAATTTCACGGTGAACCGTGTATTTTTTCAGAACCGCGTTGAATTTTTTCAACTCAATACGCTCTGGCGTATTTTTACGATTTTTTTGCGTTACGTAACGCGAGGTACCAGGCATTCCAGAAGTTTTATGTTCTGTGCATTCCAAAATTACTTGAATGCGATTGCCTTTACTTTTCTTTGCCATCTTCTTGTGATGAAATTATATTTTTAGCGAATTAAGCGGTGACGTTTTATCCATAAATGAATTAAAAAATCACATTACTCCAAAAATTTTGTTAAACAAAAAATAAAGATTAGAGCGTGAAGTCAACGTTTACACCTTTCTTTTGCAACTTCTTGACATAAGCGTACAAGCCCATTTTGTCAATTGTGCGCAATGCTTGCATACAAATTTTAACTTCTACATAATCACCCAATTCTGGAACGAAAATGCGCGTCTTTTTGAGATTCGGGAGGAAGCGGCGCTTCGTCTTGCGATTCGAGTGAGAAACCTTGTTTCCCGTGATCGGACGCTTACCCGTCAATTCACAAACTTTCGACATTGTAAAAAAATTTAAAGATAA
>JBJOPA010000407.1:0-6172 GCA_046051005.1 Bacteroidota bacterium | reverse complement strand
TGGCAAATTATACTACACCGATGTTGCGCCTGTGCCTAATGTTGCTGATGTTGGCTTGCGCGTTGGCTATTTGCGTCCCAGATTTCAAGCAGAAATGATGTATCAAATTAGAAAAAGTCTGAGCGGTGATGACATTCGTTACAACGATATGCCTTTTTTGACCAATCGTATGAACATGACGAGCATTGGTGGCATGATAAAGGTCTTTGTTACGCCGCGTTTGGCTATCGGAGCCAATGCAAACACCGTGCTTACTGGCAGAAATGTGGGCAAAGCGCAACATATTAGTACAAGTGTCTTTTATATCTTTGGCAAGATGCCTAATACTGTTCAATAATACCTCAAAAAAGGGCATTCTTTCTCTTTTTGGGAGACAAAAAAGCCATTTATACTGGGGGGGGACATTTTTGATGATAAACGTGTTGTAAAAATTAATAAATTCGTTGATAAAAGCAACGAGCGTCTTGTAAAAATCAACAAGCTCGTTGATAAAAACAACGAGCGTCTTGTAAAAAACAACGAGTTCGTTGATAAAAACAAGAAGTGTCTTGTAAAAAGCAAGGAGTGTCTCATAAAAAGTGAGCAACGTCTCATAAAAAGTGAGCAACGTTTCACAAAAAATGAGCAGCGTCTCATAAAAAGTGAGCAACGTCTCATAAAAAATGAGCAACGTCTCATAAAAAGTAATAGCAACAACCATTTAATGTTGTATTGATACTAAACAATGTAGCACGTGTGCTTAAAAATTAAGCACCAATGCTATTAAAAATAGCATCAATACTAATAAAAATATCACTTTTCATAGTAAAAACAGCACAAAAGGCGATTTTATACTGGGGGGGGGCTATTTTTTTAAAAACGTTTTTAATTTTTATGGTATCCATGCTTTTAAAAATGGTATTGATGCTGTATTAAGTTTCTTTTTTAATCATTTTAAAAATATTTCAATAATGAAAAATATCATTTGTAATTATAAAATTATCATCGCTACTTTGTTTTTTATTGGCGTTACTGCTTGTGACAAAACGCCTAAAAACGCAGATATTGCGCCTTACAAAGTTAGCAACATTGATGTCACAGGTGGCAATTGGAAAACTTATATTGTTGCCAACGGCAATGAAATTCAGATTGCCGCTCCACCTTCTATTGTCTCCGATACCTTTAAAAGAGAGTTAACTGAACTGGTAACGCTTACCAATAACCTTGATGATGCCAAACGTGAAGCCATTCGTTATTGGGCTGCTGGCGCGGTGTATAGATGGCATGAATTGGCGCGTGAAGTTGCTGCCAATTACAACGTGCCTCCCAAATTTGACCCCGTGAGTGGCAAATATTTGGTTCCCGATGTCAATAATCCGAGTGCGTTTCCTAAATTTCCTTTTGCCAATCCGCCTTATGTTGCCCGCGCTTTGGCATTGTTGAGCGTCGCTCAATACGATGCTTTGGTGACTGCTTGGAATTACAAGACCCGTTACAATCGTTTGTCCCCAAAGTCTTATGAAAATGGCATCAATGCCGCACAAACGAGCATCGTTCCTACTTTTCCTTCCGAAGATGCCGTTGTTGCCGCCGCGTCCAGAGATATTTTAAAGGCGTTATTTCCCAATGAAGCCAACGTTTGGATTGCTAAAGCCGACGAACAAAAAAATAGTGTCATGTGGGCAGGCAAAAACGTCAGAAGTGACGTAGAAGCAGGCGAAGCCATTGGAAAAGCCGTTGCCGCTCGCGTATTAGCCTACGCCAAACTCGACGGAATGAGCGGAGCCAATGCCCAAGCCAACGTACCTGCTCAAATGGACAGCGTGCGTGCGCGTGGAACGACCACCGAACTTTGGAAAAGCTTGGACATTCCTGTTCGTCCGCCCATGCTTCCTTTTTATGGCAACGTTAAGACTTGGAATATGACCAAAGTTGAAATGATTTTGGCAGCGCGTCCTACTCCACCCCCCAGTATCGGCAGCCCTGCCTTCGTCGCTGCTCTTCAAGAGGTCAAAGACATTTCAAAAAACTTGACGGCTGAACAATTTCGCATTGCCAATTACTGGGCAGACGGTGCGGGCAGTTATACACCGCCCGGTCATTGGGATAGAATCAGTGGCGATGCCATCAGAAACGCCAAGTTTAATGAATTACGCGCTGCGCGCACGATGGCATTGGTCAACACCGCCATTCAAGACGCTGGCGTTAGTTGTTGGGACACCAAGTATCATTATTATTTGCCGCGCCCTGCTCAAATGGACAATACGATTAAGACGGTGACGGGCATTCCTAACTTTCCGTCTTACACCTCTGGTCATTCTATGTTCTCTGCTGCTGCTGCGGGCGTGTTGGGTTATGTTTTTCCGAATGAAAAAGAGACTTTTTTGAGCAAAGCCAAAGAAGCCTCTGTCTCGCGTGTCTATGGTTGCATTCATTATAGATTTGATTGCGACGCGGGTTTGGCAAGTGGAGCCAGCATTGGCAATTTTGCGATTGCTCGTGGGCGCACAGACGGTTCGCCTCAATAATAATTTAAAAGTTTTAAGTTTAAAAATAATGTTGATAGCCTCATCAGTGACACTGATGAGGCTTTTTTTTGTATTGATGCTAAAAAAAATAGTTTACTTACAATTTTCTTTTTGATACGTGGTGGCTTGTGGATTATCGAGCTGTCGTGCGGATTCAAAGTCGAGACAAGCTGCACCATTGTTGCCCATTTGCAATTGAATTACGCCGCGCAACAGATAAGCGTCGCCAAATTTTGGAGAAAGTTTAATGGCGCGATTGACACTGAACATGGCTAAATCTAAGACATCGGCAGGAATTTCGGCACGTTTGGAAGGTAATTCAATATTGATGTTGTTTTGAACAGCATATTTGACGTGATTGATGTTAAGCGACAAGCGTCGAATCTTAACGCGCTGCGTATTTTCATTGAGCAAGCAAAGGGCGTAGTTAAAGTAGCCACTTGGGTCGTTGCCGTTGTGTTCTAACATCTGTTCAAAACAAATTTTAGCGTCTTTGAAGTTGTTGATGTTCATCAAAATGCCGCCTTTTGTAGCATAAATGCCCGCCAAACTTGCCGCAAAGCCTTCATGGAGGTCTTTTGTTTTGGGAAAACGCTTTTCGGCTCCGTTAATCCATTCAACGGCTCTTTCCATATTGCCTAATTCGGCGTAACAAATGGCAATGCTCTGATAAGTAACGGCAACGAAGGCTGCTACATCAGCATCGGTGGGGTACATTGTTTTACCTTTGACAAAATCGGCAATGGCTTTTTCTTGTTTTAAGGCACGTTCATAACTTTCAATGGCAGCCGTGAAGTTTTTGGTTTCCAACAAGACGTTTCCTTGATAGTTGAGTAAGATAGGTTGGTTCGGAAATAGCGTTAAACCTTTGGCGTATGCTGCCAACGACGCTGTGTAATTTCCCAAATTGCTGGCGGCGATGCCTCTGTGCATGAAGTATGCAAAATTTGTTGAGTCGCATACTTCTTTTAGCGTTGGTTTCAGTCTTTTTACCAAGTCTTGCAACAATGTATCTTGATAAATATGATGCATATTGTGTAAGAATTGATGTCCATCGCGACAATAGTTGTCCATATCTTCTAATGCGTAATAACTTTCTGCTCGTTGGAAGAGGGCTTGCGGGTCATTTTTGTCAATGGCACGAGTATAAATATCAACGGCGGCTTTGTGATTACCGAGCGAAGCCTCACACGCGCCCCAATAAGTGAGGCAAGTGTTGCAATTAGAATCAAGACTAATGCCTTTTTTAAAAAAGCTGATGGCATCGGCATATTTCTCTTGGGTGGCGAGTTTATAGCCTTTCAAAACGAGGTCATCAACGGCATTTTGTGCCGCCAAATTGAGCGAAAAAAAGAAGAGCGCAGCAATAATTATTTTATTCATTCTATTTTTTTTATCGTTGACAATAGATTTGAGGGCAGTCTTGCCGTCGCAAAATTAATCAAAATTTAAAAACACGGCATAAAAAAGCCCCCCCCCAGTATGAATGACTAAAAATGGGTCATTTGTGTTGTTTTACGGCTTTTGTTTTACGAGTTTTTGCGTACTTTCGCCCCGTTATTGGGTAAAGATATTTTATAAACCGTTATCATTTATTAATTTATGAAGGCAATGATTTTTGCCGCAGGCATGGGTACGCGCATGCGTCCGCTCACCAACACGCGCCCCAAAGCCTTGATTGAAGTAGGCGGCATTTCGCTTTTGGAACTCAACATTCGCCGATTGGTGCATCACGGTTTTCGAGATATTGTGATAAATGTGCATCATCATGCCGAGCAAATAGAGCTTTTCATCATGGAAAATGCGGAGCGATTGGGTGCGCGCATCGTCACGTCCGACGAGCGTGATTTGTTGCTCGATACTGGGGGGGGGCTTCGCCAAGCCCAATGGTTTTTCGACGACCGCCCTTTTCTGATTTGCAACGCCGATATTTTGGGAAACATAGATTTGAAAAAACTGTACGAAACCCATCTTCAAAACGAGCAACAACACCAGACGATAGCCACTTTTGCCATTCAACAACGCGACACGTCGCGCTACATGTTGTTTGACCAAGACCTCACGTTGCACGGTTGGTTGAACACCAACACCAAAGCCATTCGCCTCGCACGCGGCGGCGCGGCGACACTTTCGATGTATTCGTTCAGTTGTTTTCAGGTGTTGAGTCCGCGCATTTTTGCGGATTTAAATGCCATGAAACCCAACGTTTTTTCGATGATAGACGTATATTTGCACCTCGCCGAACGCTATAAAAACCCCGCCGTGAAAGGTTATTTTCACCCCAACGACGCATGGTGCGATGTCGGAAAACCCGAATCTATTGCAGAAGCCGAAAAACTTTTGCCGCTGTTAACACATTTTTGAAAATATGGGGAAACTTGTGGATTTTGTGGATAAATGTGGAAAACTATGTGCAGAACAATTTAATCAACAGCGTTATTCACATTTTTGATTTTTATCAACACGAATGATTTGTTGTGAATTTTTAGTATAAAATATTGATTGTAAATATTTTATACATATTTTTAAGCATTTATCGTGAAACATTTTTTCCACACTTGTGTTTTCCACAACGTTTTCCACATAGACGTTTATTTTATAAGTTAATTTAAAAATAAATAAAAATATCAATGTTACAAGGTGTAACTTTTGCCAATCCGTTGTATTTGTGGTGGTTGCTGTTGATTCCATTGGCGGGTTGGTGGTATTGGCAACGACATCGGCAACATTACGCGCCGATTCAGATGTCGAGTTTGGCGGCGTTTGGGTTGCAGAGTTCGTGGCGCGGTCGTGCGCGAGCGGGTTTGCCTTTTTTTCGCGCCATCAGTTTTGCTTGTTTGGTGGTTGCATTGGCGCGACCGCAACGCGAAAACCGAACCGACGACACCAATACCGAAGGCATAGATATTGTGTTGGCAATGGACGTGTCGCCGAGCATGTTGTCGCAAGATTTTAATCCCAATCGCTTAGAAGTTGCCAAAACCGTAGCTTCGGATTTTGTGCGACGACGACGTTTTGACCGCATTGGATTGGTCATTTTTTCGGGCGAAGCCTTCACGCAATGCCCCAGCACGACCGACCACGAAGTATTGTTGGAACAACTCGACGCGCTCAACGTAGGCATTTTGGAAGAAGGAACTGCCATCGGAATGGGATTGGCAACGGCGGTCAATCGGATACAATCGAGCAATTCAAAGTCGAAAATCGTTATTTTGATGACCGACGGAAAAAATAACAGAGGCTATTTTTCGCCCGAACAAGCGATGGAATTGGCGAAAACACTCGGCATCAAAGTCTATACCATCGGCATCGGAACCAACGGAGAAGCCATGACCCCCACCGAAATACGCGACGGAAAATACATTTTCACGCTCCAACCCGTCGAAATTGACGAAGTATTGCTACAAAAAATCGCCGACCAAACGCATGGTCTCTACTATCGCGCCACCACGTCGTCCGATTTAGATAGGATTTATGGACAAATTGACCAACTCGAAAAATCTTATATCGAAGCCAATGCTTTCCATCGGCGCACCGAAGCCTATGGCGGTTGGTTGCTCGTCGGCACGGCATTCATATTGTTAGAATTATTGCTGCGTTACACCATTTTCAGAACCATTCCATAAAATGTATTAAAAAAAATGTATTTCACTCCCTTCCTTCGG
>JBJOPA010000406.1:0-7679 GCA_046051005.1 Bacteroidota bacterium | reverse complement strand
TTTCAAACATGGAAAATATGCTAATGCGTTTGCAGCCTAATTATAACAATCAACCATTTTCACCCATTACCCAAAAATACGCCCAATCCTATAAATCCATTCATCAATCAATTGACATTGAGATTTAATTATATTGAATTGGCACCAAATGCAAGTCTTTGTTTCTATGACGGTGAAACAATTAACGCGCCTTTGTTGACTTGCATTACATCTGCAAATCCGCCTGTGGCAAATTGGACGATAAGTCCTTCTCTTAGCAACACAAGTCGTGCGATTACCATCAAATTTGAAAATAGAACGACACAAACTGGTCGAGGTTGGGACGCATTTATCACTTGTACCACGCCTTGTCAACCATTTACAGGTTCGATTTATGAAACCATACCCGCCGCTGATACGGCAGGTTTCATAAATGTTTGTGCGGGGCAGCCAATTATTATGAAAGCACGTGGAAATTATCCGTCAAGCGGTCTAATTTATGGACAACGAGACTCAACTTCTTTTTTTTCATGGATATTTAGAGATAATACGCCTGCAACTGGAGCAACTATTAGTAAGACTTTCCAAAATTCAGGATATTATACCGCTCGGTTGACCATCAATGACTCAACGAGAGGCTGTCTCAATACAAATACCATCACAAAACAAATAAAAGTATTGCCCGCGCCCACGCTTGCGTATCAAAATAATCCTGTAACCCTTTGTTTAGGCGATACGTTGTCCTTGCAGGCTAAATATTTAACCAACAATGAACCTTGTACCAACGCAACGCTTTGTATTCAGAAAGCGGATACCCTTCGTTGGAACACCTTTCAAAGAATTACGCCTGATAGTCTTTGTATTCCCGACGGCGGAGGTAGTACTTTGACTTCAAAAATATTTTTTAGTGGTTTTTCTGACTCCGCACGGCTTACAAACATCAATCAATTGGATTATGTAAATATAAATATCGAGCATACTTATTTGTTTGACAACGACATTCGGTTGGTTTGCCCCAATGGACAATCTATTGCGTTGCATAAATTTATAACGCAGCGCGGTCCCGAAGTTTTTTTAGGAAATGCGGACGATGGAATAACCGTAACAACGGGTTGTCCTGTCTTTCAAGGCTATGGTTGGGACTATCGTTGGTCTCCGAGCGCAACAAAAACATGGACGCAGACCGTAGATGCCGTACCAACGGGTACGGTATCCATGAATATCGGCGCGCCTGCTGGTGTTCGACGTGTTTTGCCGCCAAGTGTGCGCCCAATTAATCCAAATACGAGCTTGCCAGACAGAAGAACCAGTTGGGTTAACTTTTTAGGGACGTTAAGTGATTATAAACCCGATGAAGATTGGTCGAATTTAATCGGTTGCCCGTTGAATGGGGAGTGGTCTTTGTTGTTTAGAGACTTATTTGGGATAGATGATGGCAGACTTTTTAGTTGGGACATAAAATTTAATCAATCTTTAACAGATACCAATAGATTGCGCACCTTAATTGTGCCGCCGCCCGCCGTTGTTGAAAGAGGTTGGCTCAATCATCAAAATGCTGTTTTTAGAAATCAAGATACCATTAAGATTCGACCTGTGCAAGCAGGAAATACAACTGCTTTTTATCAAATTCGCGATGCTTTAGGTTGTCAATATCAATATCCCGTACCGATTTCGACGAGAGAACGTTGGGAATTGTCAAATGCTGCCCTAAATACTGCGACGGATTCGGTGTTTTCGGGACAAATCTTTACCATTACGACGACTTTAAGAGGGGATAGTGGAAGAAACGTAACGTATCGGTGGTTTAGAAATGATACATTGATGGCAAATCAA
This sequence comes from Bacteroidota bacterium, assembly GCA_046051005.1. Lineage (GTDB taxonomy): Bacteria > Bacteroidota > Bacteroidia > Chitinophagales > Saprospiraceae > JAAFJT01. The sequence continues at coordinate 5,867 of JBJOPA010000406.1, read as the reverse complement.
AGTAGAGCAACATTATCTACTCAGATTCAGCAAAATACTGCATTTAGAAGTGAGGCAATTAGCTTGGATTCTTTGTGCGCAGCGGTGCCTCGAATTGGAACAGAACCAATTATTATGAAAGTTCGCAGACCAAATGCAGTTGGCGAGGTTTCGATGAAAGATAATTGGCAGATTTATCCAAATCCATTACAAAAAGGAGCCGATTTAATACTGAATATGCAAGATATTACAAACTTACCTGCAAACGACGTAACAATAGAGTGGTGGACATTAGATGGAAAACAAATAAATGTGCAGAAATACCCAATCGTCGCACCGATTATTCAGATTAAAAGTGATTTTATACTGGGGGGAGGTGTTTTTTTGATGAAAATTAAAGTGGGAAATCAAAATTGGTTTAAGAAAATAGTGATTTTATGATGTATTTTTTTGCGCTTAAAAGCAGCGTTATACTGGGGGGGGTGCGTTTTTAGCGTAAGAAACTTCTTGGTTTTTTATTTTTGATGATAAAAAATAAGATTAAAGTGGTTAATTAATTTTTTTTACACATTTTTTTGAAGTATTTGTTTTGAAAACCGATAAAGATTCTTGAACTTTATTGTGTGTTGCAAGACAAATACTTTTTTTTGTGCTGACAACGGCTGTTTTTACTAAACAATTTCGTTAGGTAGTCGTAAAATAGAAAATAAAAGTTGATTCATTCATCAAAAACGAAAACAAAACCCATTTTTTAAGACTAAAAATTGAAATAACATCATGGAAAAAGAAATAAAAGACCTCGTAAAACAAGGAAATATTAAGAAAGCATTAGAAAAATTGAACGAATTTGCCGCAAATACAGGCAACGAAGAGGTAGAACTCAAAGCAATCGGTTGGCAAAGCCGTTATAATACGTTAGAAAATAGCAAACTCGCAGGAAGTATCACCCGCGCAGAGGCAAGTGTGGAGTTAAATAATATCACCATCGCTATATTAAGTGTTATAAAAGAACTTAATAATGTTAAAAACACGCCTTCACCAACAGAATCTAAACCAATTTCTAATAAAAACGGTTGGACAAATAGTCCAGACGATGTTATTGTGTTGTTTTTAGCATCAAATCCTTCCGATACAGCAGCGTTACAATTGGATAAAGAGTTCGGAAAATTGTTTCAAGCCGTCCAAAATGATGAGAAGATTAGGATTTTTAAAGAAGAAAGAGTCTCGCCCACCATTTTGCAAGATGTTTTATTAGATAAAAAGCCAAGAATTTTGCATTTTTCGGGTCATGGAATTGCAGAAAATGATGAAACCGAGAAAACACTCATTGGAAAACGAAGTGGAATAGGTGACATTGACGTAGAAACAGCCAAAGAAGGCTTAATGTTTGTCAATGAAAACACAAATAAGGCGCAATTAGTTACAGGCGAGATGCTCGAAGGCTTGTTTCAGATAGTAAAAGAAGAAAATACGTTTAGTTTACAATTAGTTATTCTAAACGCTTGCTTTTCGGAGGCGGTCGCCGAAGATATTTTGAAGCATGTACCGTATGTAATCGCTATGAATAAAGCAGTTGAAGATGAGATGGCAATATTTTTTGCACAATCATTGTATAAAAACTTATCTAAAACAAAAATTGACGTTGAAAAATCATTTAAAAGAGCAATTAGCGAATTAAAAATGAACGGAATAATAGGCGCGGACATTCCACAATTAAAGAAAAACGTTGTGTAATTATGTGTTTTATCACCTATTTTTTATTTATTTACAGCGTTTTAATTATTTATTTATCCTAAAAAAGACACTCCCCCAGTATAAATGACTTTTTTTAGTCCAAGAAATCAATTATTTGCTCCAATTTTTATTAAAGTTGGAGCAAATTTTAATAAAATCAAAGCAATTCTTACGTAATTTACAGTAAATTTTAATAAAACTGTTATCAATTTTAATTAAACCGCTCTTAATTTAACTTAAATTGATGCTTATTTGATTAAAAATGGTTCTTAATTTACTAAAATCGGTGCTCGGTTTATTAAAATTGATGCTCGGTTTACTAAAATTGGTGCGCGGTTTACTAAAATCGGTGCTTAATTTACTAAAATTGGTGCTCGGTTTACTAAAATTGATGCTCGGTTTACTAACTTCGTCACTTAATTTATCAACTTCGTCACTTGATTTATCAACTTCGTCACTTAATTTACTAAAATTGATGCTTAATTTGCTAAAATTCATGCTAATTTTATTAAAGATTTAACTTTTTAAAACAATATTGAGATGTATTCTATTGGAATTTTTGATTCGGGTTATGGTGGATTGACGGTTTTTAAAGAAATCGCTGCACAACTACCGCAATATGACTATATTTATTTGGGAGACAATGCAAGAAGCCCTTACGGAACACGGTCTTTTGAGACAATTTATGATTATACTTGGCAATGTGTACAGCAATTGTTTAATATGGATTGTCATTTGGTAATTTTAGCTTGTAATACGGCTTCTGCAAAGGCGTTGCGCAACATTCAGCAACTAAATTTGCCAAAATTTGGTGATAATCGGCGTGTTTTAGGTGTAATTCGTCCAACAGCAGAGGTCATTGGTAACTATTCAAAGACCCAAAAAGTTGGAATTTTAGCCACCGAAGGAACAATTAAAAGTAATTCTTACGTGATGGAGATTAAAAATCAATTTCCGAGCTGTGAAATCTTTCAACAATCGTGTCCGATGTGGGTTCCGCTCATCGAAAACAACGAACAAGACAGCGCAGGCGCAGATTATTTTGTCAAAAAATACTTAAAACAGTTGCTAAACCAATCAAAAGACATTGATACTTTGTTGTTGGCTTGCACACATTATCCGTTGTTGCTCCCAAAAATTAAAGAACACGTGCCAAAACACATAAAAGTGATTGAACAAGGTAATATTGTTGCCCAAAGTTTAGCGGATTACTTGCAACGTCATCAAGAAATAGAACAACAATGTTCAAAAAACAACAAAAGAACTTTTTTTACGACTGAAAATCCACAAAATTTCAATGAAAAAGCAACGTTATTTGTCGGATATAAAATAGAAGCGACGCAATTACACATTTCGTAGCATCAAAACCGCATAAAAAAAGCCGTCTTCCATCAGAAAACGGCTTTTTTTATTGTTTTATTTCCCCTTAATCTTCCCGAAAAGGGGAAGTAAAAACGTTTTTTGTTTCTTAATTTTTTATCGTCCCCCCTCAGTCCCCCCGAGAGGGGGAAGCAAAAGGCTTTTTTGGTTCTTAATCTCTATAAAAAGGAGAGAATTAAGAGAAATATACTGGGGGGGGGCTATTTTTACGACTAAACTTTATTGGATTTGTATTTTCGTCATAATAATTTGGTCATCTAATTTTGTTTCTAACAAATAGATTCCCGTTGCTAAGTTATTAATCTGAAAAGTATGCAGGTATTCACCCGAGTTTAAGGAGCGCGGCGCAACATTTTCGACGGTTTGTCCCAATAAATTGATGATACGCATTCGTAAAGTCTTAGGATTTTCTAAATTTATGCTGACAGAAAAGTTGCCGTCGGTTGGATTTGGAAAAACTAAGACGCGATTCTTGTTCGTTAACTCTTGATTTGAAACGCCTTGACAACTAACAATCTTTATAATTGATGCAATTTGACGTGTATTCGGTGGTAAAGGACAAACATCTGCACCAACTTTCATAATTACTTGCACACTTTTTCCAATCGCATTGGGTAAAAACAGTTCCCGCTGTCCACTTACCAAATTTCCTTCAACCAACCAATCAAAAAACGGTGTAGCTCCTTCATTTGTACCACGTGCGCGTAGAATTAAATCAGGACCTGGACAATTCAACGGGTCAAAAGTAACCGTTGGAACTACGTTTTCTCTCACTGTTATAGTGGTACTGTTTGTATTAGCACAAGTTGTTGCAGGATCCACTACGCGAACATTATATGTATGTACGCCAACAGCAGTTGGCTTTGCGACCATGTTTGTTTGCGCACTTCCCGCTCTCCAAGGCGAGTTAGAAGCTGAAAACCACGTAACAACATTTGTATTTAACGCACCAGAAGCAATCGTTAGAGAGTCGCCCGAACACATAAAACGTGGTGCACTAATGCCCGCCGATGGTAAAGGCTTGACATTTACATTGATAACTTGCGAAGCAAAGCAAGTTTGTCCTCGCGGCGTACCAGAAAAGTTAAAAGTATATGCGCCATCAAGGTCAATTCTTGCTCGGAAACTCGAATCCGCACGTGCATCGCCTAAAATAGGATTGGTCCAGATATAATTCGTTGCGCCCATCGCATTAAACGTTAGTGTATCAAAGCGACAAATGCTTAACGGACTAATTGTAGCAGTAACAACGCCCGACGGACAGATGTTTGTTACACAAATCGTATTGGTTGTTCCAATCGGAAGTGCAGTTGTAGTTGGAATCGCATCATTATAAGTCGTATTCGCATTTAAAATCGGAGCCAGACCCACAAACGGTCTTTGAATAGCAAGATAAGCAGTTCCGCTGACTTGTTCAACAGGATTATACGAGTCCATATTACACGAACTCATACCAGAAGCGTCTGTTTTAATGGCAAAAAAGTTTGGTTTTCCAACGTTTCCGCCTAAAACTGTGTTGCCGATTCCCATTAATTGTCCGTTTGGCAATGAAAATATGCGCGTCAATGAATCGCCTAACGATGTTTTTGTTCCGTATTGGCGCGTCCACAACCAATTTCGCCCCGCCCCAACTGGTGCGGCGGTGTCAAATGCAGAGATTGTGCCGTAACTATATCTTTTTTGCTCGTTAAACATGTTTCCAGAGACGTATAATTTTCCATTGGCAAGCGCAGCGTGATTTCCGAGTGTAAAACGCCAAACGGTGTCAATGCCTCTTCCACCGTTTTTGATGAGCGGCAAGACGGTTGTCCAGCGTAATCCACCGTCGGGGTTTAATTTTCCAACGTGTATCTGCCGCAATTCGTAGTTCCCTGCGCGATAGTCTCCGACGAAGTACATATTTCCTGTTGCATCTGGAATAATGTTTAAAATGCGTCCATCATTGATAATTCCGCTGTATTCTTTTGTCCAAAAGATGGTATCACGGTTCAGCATGATGATGTGGTCGGCAGTGTTTTCAAAGGCTCCCAACATGGCGTATCGTTCTGGGCTGATGCGAACTACTTTTCTGGTAAGAAAATCAAACGTTCCATTTGTTGGATTGACCGCCGACGCATTTACAGGCACGCCCGACGCATTTGCTTTGAGATAAGTGGTCGTTGTTGCGCCCGTAATGAAATAACGCAACGTCCCATCTGCTTCTTCGATGACTTTTGTCATGTTTTCCGTTCCTGTTGCATCAAAACGAATGATTTTTGACCAAATATTATTGCCCAAAGAATCTGTTTTTATCACAAACGCGCCTTGTTTTGCGGCATTTGTAGGCGTTTGCCACGTTCTGCCTGCCAAAAAATAGCCGCCATCATTTGCTTGAGTAATGTCTGTGGTTCGCATTTGATTGTTGAACGTAAAAGTCTTTGACCAAATCACATTCATGTTGGTATCTAATTTTACCAACTGGGTAAAACTACTATCGCCTGTGGTTTTTTGACTATAACCCAAGCCGATATATTTTCCATCGGGGAGACGCAACATATCCGTCATCACGTCAATACCTGCGGAACCAAAATGTTTTTGAAAAATTTCCTGTGCCATCATGGATTGACAGCAAACCAAGCAAGAAACGACAGTGAAAAACAGGGTAATTGTTTTTTTCATATTTTTTTAATTCGTTTTTTTTTGTTAGAAAACAGATTTTTAAAAAGTTGGTTAAGTAAAAAAGAGATTTATAGAAAATGATTTGCAAAGTTAATAAAAAAAATAAATGCTAAATG
>JBJOPA010000405.1:0-13836 GCA_046051005.1 Bacteroidota bacterium | reverse complement strand
CGTAAAAATTTTAGAAACAACACATTTTTTAAGGTATTTTTAACGCAATTTTATTTTTTTGACTGCGTCGAGTTCGCGTTTTTGGTCGCGTTCTTTCAAGGTTTCGCGTTTGTCGAATGTTTTTTTGCCTTGCGCGAGGGCGATGCGCAATTTCGCCAAACCGCGTTCGTTGAAATAGATTTTGTACGGCACAATCGTGAAACCGCGTTCGGTCGAGCGTTTTTCAAGGCTTTTGAGTTCCGTTTTGCGGAGCAATAGTTTTCTGATGCGGCGCGATTCGTGGTTGGCATAAGTTCCCATTAAATATTCTGAAATATGTAAACCGCGCACATATAATTCGCCGTGCATAAAAACGCAATACGCATCAGTCAAATTTGCCATGCCGTCGCGCAAGGCTTTCACTTCGGTGCCAGCCAAGACCATACCTGCGTCATATTCTTTAACGAAATAATATTCGTGTTCTGCCTTACGATTGAGGATTTGTATTTCGCGTGGCTTTTTTGCTTTCGCCATTTCTGATTATTTTTTTTATTATTTTGAAACGAAAAAACGTCATTTTTTGTGCAAAGATTCATTTTTTTTATGAATTTTAATCATTTTTTTTTCCAAGAATTGACAAAAAAAAAATTATCGCCCAAAAATGCTACCCCCCAGTATAAACGCCCATTTTGGGGTTTGGATACTGGGGGGTAGTCCTTGACATTACATTTTTTTCAATCGCTCACGTTCTGCCATCATTGACCTAAAATAATCTTGTGGAATATCTTTACTTTCTTGCAGATAAATGTTAAATAAAGAATCTAATTTTGGCGTAAGTAGTTGGTATGCCTCAGCGGTTACTACATCAAGGTATCGAATTTTCACCACATTGTCTTTTGCGAAAATTACAGTGTGAAAAAAAGGAACACCATCTGGTTTCATAACCTTATTATCATGTGTCGCAAAACACGAGTACGATAACGTATCACCATATGCGGTTAACCCGCCATGTAATTGGGCGGATAAAAAATTGAATGATGTGTCCACACAATTTGAATTAGGACAATGAGCCTTCATTTCTGCTTTTCCTATGGAATTGAGCTTAAAAAGTACATAATTTGCTTCAATATAACATTTTTTTAGTCGTAAAGGCAATGTATCAATATGGTCGGGATAAATAAACCCAACTGTTTTAGCAGGAACATTTTGACAACTACCAATAATTAGGACAGATAAAAACACCATCAATATTTTTTTCATAGAAAAACTTTAAAAAAATGAATAATCTACTTTCAACTTTGTTCTTGTACTTAAATCCAATTCCTATAAAAGAAAATTATATTTACTGTACCAAAAATAACACTTCTCACGCCCAAAAATGCTACCCCCCAGTATAAACGCCCATTTTGGGGTTTGGATACTGGGGGGGCGAAATTTTATTTGAATGGTGGGAAAGCTATTTGATGGCGCGCATTCAGTCAGCAGAATAAACATTTTTTTAATTCAAACAGCCCTCGCACGTGTACGAGGGCTGTTTGAATTTAAAAAAAACCGAAATATACTGGGGGGAGGCTATTTTTACTTAAAATGCTCCAAAGCATCTGCTAATCGGCGATTATTGGATAACAACGGCACTTTATTCTGTCCGTCAATCTTTCCAGATTCATACAAACACTGATTAAAACCCGCTTCTCGAACGGCAATCACCCGTGCAGGCTCCAAAATTTTGCCATCAATCAAGTCTTTATAATAAGGATTTTGCCGACAAAGCGATTGATTGAGTAATTGTTCCAAGTCAGCCATATTTTTGGGTGGTTTTTGAAATTCAATCCACCATTGATGATGCGAACACCCATGTTGAGGCGATAAAAAAGGCGCAACCGTAAAATATTTGACCCGAATATCCAACTGTTGTATCGCTTCTTGAATGGCGGCACGAACTTCGGCTTCAATAATATGTTCGCCAAACAACGAAGTAAACTCTGCCACGCGCCCCGTTATGACAAAACGATACGGTTTTTTATCCACAAAACGCACCGTATCGCCAATCAGATAGCTCCAAAGCCCACTCATGGAGTTCAGAACCAACGCATAATCGCGGTTTAATTCAATATCCGCCAATCGCAAGCGCGTTGGTAAATCGTGCGAATTTGTTTTTTTCACTTCCTCAATCGGTACAAATTCATAAAAGATGCCATTATTGGGGCAAAGCGTCATGCCCAATTCATCCACCGTTTCCTGAAACCCCATAAAGCCTTCAGAAGCGGTGTAAGTATCCAAAGTATCTATTTTTTTACCAATTTTTTCATACACCAACTGCCGATACGGCTCAAAATTAACACCGCCGTGAATGTATAACTTCAAATTAGGAAAAACTTCGGCAATGGTTTTTTTCTTTTTTTGACTTAACAATTCATCAAAATACATCATCACCCAAGGCGGAATACCCGCAACGATACTTAAATCCATTTTCCCTGTTTCCTCCGCAATGCGGCGTACTTTTTCTTCCCAATCGGCAATAATATTGGTTTCATAAGAAGGCTTTTGCGTTGGTTTTAACACCTTTGGAACAAGATGATAGGAAATCCCCGACATACGCCCTGTCAAGACACCATTTATATTCGTCAAGATAGGGCTTCCTTGAATCAGAAGGCGCGGCGAAAGTAGCAAACGATAATTTTTGGTGGCATCGGCATACGTACAAAGCATAGCAACACCTGACTTTGCATAAGTTTGGGCAAAGGTTTTAGTAATCGGCAGATATTTAACCCCCGCAACCGTTCCCGAAGACTTTGCAAAATAGCGTGGCTTACCTGGAAACAAGACATCGCTTTCCCCTGCTTTTATCTTTTCTATGTAAGGAATAAATGCATCATAGTCTCGTAATGGTACTTTCTCGCACCAATCTTGATACGTTTTGATAGACCCGAAATCATGTTCTTGCCCAAACTGGCTATGGACTCCACGCCGCAGCAGTTCTTGAAAAATGCGTTCTTGATATTGAACGGCATTATTTTTTTCTTCGTCCCAACGATTTTTATGGTATTTAACAAAATATTTTAATAAAAAATTTAGCATGATATAAAATTTTTAAAAGATTAAAAAATGAAGTCAAAAGAATGTACTCATTTAAGAAACGAAATTATTTAGTACTATTTTTAAATTTAAAATAAATCATCTTTTATCACAACTAATTGATTAACAATTATTTACGACAAAAAAATCCCCCCCCCCAGTATTTTGCTAAATAATTTTGTGGAAAGACTTAGCTCAACCGAAAATAATACCGTTTGATGAGTATTTGGTATAACCGAGTCGGAGCAATGACTGCGGCAATACGCAACAAGAGCGCATTTTTAGCCACCAAATATTGCCGCGAGGGTTGCCGTACATGGGCAATTTGAAAAATGCGTTGGGCAGCATGTTCGGCGGTACAACCTTTTTGCGCCAATTGCTGCGCCGCCGTCATGCGCTGACGCAGGTAAGGCAAGTAATCCGATTCAGAGAATTGTGCAATTTTGTCTAATTGTCGCTCTACAACGCCCGTTTGCACCATTCCGAGTAGGACATTGACACTTTTTAAGCCATAAATTGACAATTCCAAAGCAAGTGTATCTGTCAAGGCTTGAAACGCCGTTTTGGAAGCGGTGTAAACGCCAATAAACGGTAAAGGTACTTTTGCAACATAAGACCCCACGTTGATAATACTCGCTAGACGGCGGTCTGAGGGAGTTAGATGCGGTCTCAATTGCTGTATCAACAGCGTCGGACCAAGTGCATTCGTGCGGAAAGTTGCCATTATGTCTGTCATACTTGCCTCCAAAACTGGCGAGGGATTGAAAACAGCCGCATTGTTGATAATCAGCGTTAACTGTTCTTTATTTTGATGCAAATAATCCGTCAATTGGTTCACTGCGCGTTGGATATGAGCTTCGTCGCTAATGTCCATGTACAGAGGCTGCACGCGCGCGCCAAATCGCGTTGTCCATTCCGAAGGAAGCGAGGTACTTCGATAAGTTGCCCAAACGCGATAACCCCGTTCTGCAAACTGCTCCACCAATGCCTTGCCCAAACCCGTCGCCGCACCCGTAATCAACACATTTTTCATATTGTTTCTATTTAACTTTTAAGATTTGACTAAAAAAGATATTTAAAATTTTTAAACATTAATTTAAGAAAATTTAAAATTTTATTTTGTTTTTGTTCAAAAAGGCGACTATACTGGGGGGGGTAATTTTGTAGAGACGCAACGCATTTCGTCTTTACATTTTCCACAAAAATTTTAAAAGAACTAAAAATTATAAACCGAACAACCGACTTGAATGCCCGAACCCACGCCAATCACCAAAGCCTTTTCGCCCGATTGAGGGGAATATTGGGCATATAACTTTTCAAAGGCATAAGGTATGGAAGACGTAAACAAATCTTGCCGTTTTTGGGTGGCATCAATGATTCTTTCAGCAGGAAACGCCGTTTGTGCTGCAAATTGCGCTACAAAATCCGTAGAAATCTGAGGCGGTAAGATATAATCAAAGTCCGTCAGGGCATATCCCGTTTCTAATTCAAATGCTTTCAGCATATCTGAAATACATTTCAAATAAAAAACATTTAAATCCGCATACCGTTCAATCTTCAAGAAAGAAACGCCCACTTTTTCCCAACTCAAACAAGTACGATATTGGTCAATAAAATCAGGTTGTTGGTAAAAGAAAAAATCACTAAACCCCGCCGTGTCGCTTGCTTCCAATAACATGGCAGAAGCAGTTTCTTCCAACGCCAACTGCGGTGCGTGTGGGCTGTCGGCTTCGTTGTTTTCAATCTCGGCAGTACAAATCAAGAGTTCCTGCTTTTTGCCCGAACGTATCATCTCCAAACCCACCGAACAGGCATCTAAAAAGCCTAACGCCCCATTCAAGACATCAAAGGCAAAGGTCTGTTGTTGTGCGGATTGGGTTTCACTGGCGTTCAGTTTCAAACTACCTGCCACGATACTCGCCACCGCAGGTTCAATCAAAAATTTCTCTCGATACACCCCAGTATAAAGTAATAAATCAATGTCTATTAAGTTACCATTGCCGTTTTCGATTGCCGTTTGAGCTGCCCTATCTGCCATTGTAAAGATAGATTTGGGTGTATCGGTGCTTTTTGGCAATGTTCCAATGCCTTTGATATTCAGTTTTTTATGCGTATTTTGCTGTGCGGAGCAACGCTTAGGCTGATAAACTGAATCCTGACCGTCTTTGTTTCCGAGCAACGCCTTAGGTGTTTGCTCGAAGCTATAAACTGCCGTTCCAATCGTAATACCTGATGCTGTAATCGAAAACAACACATTATCGCCTGCTTGCAAACGACCTTTTTCAATACTTTCTGCCAACGCTACAAAATGCGAAGTGCTGGAAGTATTGCCATAAAAACTGACTACATTGGCGGTATTTTCAAGAGAAAACACCTCTTTTTGAAAACCTTTATTCGTCTCCTTGATGCCTATCGAAATAGAAGCCGTAGAAGTCTGATGCGGGATCAAATAATCCATTGATGTTGGTGCATATTGACGTTCGTCCAAGACCGTTTTCATGTGTTTTGCCGTTTGTCGAATGACAATTTCGGCTAATTGGGCAGATTTGGTGTGCATAATTGCCCCGCCATGTTTAATATCGGAATCCGTAGCAATGCAAAGGTCTGAATAAGCCCCAAGCGTAAAGATGTCAATGGCTCGAAAGCCCACGGCTGGATTGTCCGTTGATTCTAACAACAGCGCAACCCCAGCGTCACCCAAAGTCAAGCAAGCCATTCGGGTATCTAACAGGTTTTCGATTTCGATTTGCGCACTGCGCGTCAAGTGAGTAATATACTCGCCGCTAACGACTAACACTTTTTGCGCACTGCCTGTTTTTAAAAACTTATCGGCTACGGTAACACCCGTAAACATACCCGCGCAAGCGTTGGACACATCGAAACAACGTGCATTTCTGAGTTGAAATAGGTCGCGCAAGCGCATGGCAGTCGCAGGTTCAAAGGCAAACTGTTTGGGGGCATCGAAACGCGAGATGTTGCAACAGATGATTAAATCAATCTCATCGGGGTTACAGTTGGCTTGTTTGAGGCATCGGTCGACTGCTTTTGCTGCCAAGTCAATCGAAAACTCGACATCGCCAGCCATACGGCGTTCATAAATGCCCGTTAAACGTTCAAAGAGGTGCGCAGAAATTGGGTTGCGGCAACCTTTCAAAACTTCTTTGGTTGTAACCGACTTAGGCGGCAAATAAAGTCCAAGACTTTTGATAATCGTATTACGCATAATTCAAGAATTTAATTTTGTTAAAAAATTTCTTTGATATGCCACAAAAGTATAGACAATAAAATCGTGTTTTGTATTAAATATTGCAACTGATGAAATTTTATTTATTTAAATTAAATAATAAAAAATGTATAAAAATTTGATAATCAGTGCATTTTATTTTTTCACTTTTTTTGAGGGTGATATATTTATTCGTGTGTGGTAAAAAAAGTTTGAGAAGAAATTATTATTCGCCCTAAAAATGGCATTTTTAGGGCGAATATACTGGGGGGGGCGGCTTGGCAATTATTGATACAAAAACATAGACCGATTGCGTTCCAGTTCGCGAAAATAAGGGTCTTTCAAATCCTTGATAAACCGAATTTCCTCGCCCGTAGATTTCATTTCGGGTCCCAATTGTTTGTTTACGCCCGGAAATTTATTGAAAGAAAATACAGGAATTTTAATGGCAAAACCTTCTAATTTAGGAACGATTTCAAAATCTTTTAACATTTTTTCTCCCAACATCACTTGCGTCGCAATTTTCAAAAACGGAACTTGATACGCCTTTGCAATAAACGGAGTCGTGCGCGACGCACGCGGATTCGCCTCAATGACAAACACATTTTCGTCTTTTATGGCAAATTGAATGTTGATTAAACCTTTAATTTTTAAGGCAAAACACAATTTTTTGGTGTGTTCGACCATTTGTGCCAACACATTTTCAGACAAACTATATGTCGGCAACATCGAACACGAATCGCCCGAATGAATGCCCGCAGGCTCGATATGCTCCATGATGCCCATGATGTGAACATCTTTTCCATCGCAAATGGCATCAATTTCCGCCTCTTTTGCGCGTTCGAGAAACTGGTCAATCAAGACTTTATGGTCGGGCAAATGCTTGAAAATATCCAACACCGAAAGCTCCAATTCCTTGTCATTGATGACAATTTTCATTTTCTGACCACCCAAAACGTAGGACGGACGCACCAAAACGGGATAGCCAATGCGCGCCGCCAACTCCAATGCGTCGTCAGCATCTTCGGCAACGCCATATTCTGGATAAGGAATTTCCAGTTTTTTCAGCAAGTCCGAAAATGCGCCACGGTCTTCTGCCAAATCCATGTTTTCATAAGACGTTCCGATGATGTTGTAGCCTGTTTTATGGAGTTTTTCGGCAAGTTTCAAGGCAGTTTGACCACCCAATTGAACGATGATGCCGTCGGGTTTTTCGAGTTCTAATATTTCCTCCAAATGTTCCCAATAAACGGGTTCAAAATATAATTTGTCGGCAACATCAAAATCCGTAGAAACGGTTTCGGGATTGCAATTGACCATTACGGCTTCGTAGCCTGCTTCTTTTATCGCCAACAAACCATGTACGCAACAATAATCGAACTCAATGCCCTGCCCAATCCGATTCGGACCCGAACCCAAGACAACAATTTTCTTTCTATTGCTGGCAAAACTTTCGTTTTCGCCGTCGAAAGTCGAATAGAAATAAGGCGTTTGGGCTTCAAACTCGGCGGCGCAAGTGTCCACCATTTTATAAACCCGTCTGATGTTCAGTTTTTTGCGGCGGCGCGTAACCTCTGCCTCCGTGATGCGCAATGTCCAAGCAATTTGCGCGTCGGAATACCCTACTTCTTTGAGTTCTCTGAAAAAATCGGCGGGTAAATCTTCGATGACATTGAAACGTTGCAATTGCGCTTCATAATCCACCAATCGCTTGATTTGTTTGATGAACCATGGGTCAATATTTGTTAATTTTTGTACCGTTTTTGAAGGGATTCCAAGCCGCAATGCGTCTTTTACGCGATAGATGCGGTCGTCGCTTGCTTTTTCGAGTCGTTTCAAAATGTCTTCTGTCCGAATCCATTCTTTTTTGTCTGCGCCCAAACCTGCGCGTCCGTTTTCCTGACTTTGACAGGCTTTTTGCAAGGCTTCGAGAAAATTTCTGCCGATGGACATGACTTCGCCTACCGATTTCATTTGCAAACCCAACGTGTCGTCGGCATTTGGAAATTTATCAAAATTCCAACGTGGCATTTTTACGATGACGTAATCCAAAGTTGGTTCAAAAAATGCGGACGTGGTTTTTGTAATTTGATTTTTCAATTCATCGAGCGTGTAACCGATGGCGAGTTTGGCGGCGATTTTGGCAATCGGATAACCCGTTGCTTTCGATGCCAATGCCGACGAACGCGACACGCGGGGATTGATTTCAATGGCAATCAAGGCTTCATCAACGGGATTCAAGGCAAATTGGACGTTACAACCGCCCGTAAAATTGCCCAACGAGCGCATCATCAAAATGGCATTGTCGCGCATTTTTTGATAAGCGGTGTCAGAAAGCGTCATGGCAGGCGCAATCGTGATGGAGTCGCCCGTATGAATGCCCATGGGGTCGAGATTTTCGACGGTGCAGATGATGGTGACATTGTCGTTTTGGTCGCGCAGGAGTTCGAGTTCAAATTCTTTCCAACCCAACACGGCTTTTTCAATCAACACTTCATGCGTAGGCGATGCGTCGAGACCGCGTTTGAGTGCTTCGCCGAACTCTTCTTCGCGCATCACAAAGCCCCCCCCAGTACCACCGAGTGTAAATGACGGGCGAATGACCACTGGGAATCCAATTTTTTGCGCGGCTTCAAAACCTTCGAGGTAAGAATTGGCGACAAAGGACGGAGCCACGTCCATTCCGATTTTTATCATCAATTTTTTGAATAAATCGCGGTCTTCGGCGGTTTCGATGGCTTGCACGTCCACACCAATCATGCGGACATTGAAACGCGACCAAACGCCTTGTTTGTCGGCTTCGATGGCTAAATTTAATGCCGTTTGCCCCCCCATGGTCGGCAAAACGGCATCAATTTGGTGTTTTTCGAGAATTTTGACAATGCTTTCAACCGTCAGTGGTTGCAGATAGATGTGGTCGGCGGTGACGGGGTCGGTCATGATGGTGGCGGGATTGGAATTGATGAGAATGACCTCAATCCCTTCTTCGCGCAATGAACGACTGGCTTGCGTTCCCGAATAATCAAATTCGCAGGCTTGTCCGATGATGATGGGTCCGCTTCCGATAATCAAAACAGAACGAATAGACGTATCTCTTGGCATGATTTCTTAAAGTTTCGACTTTTTTTAATAATTAATGGGTTGGATACTGGGGGGGGACATTTTCCGGACGCAAAGATAGATTTTTTAAGAAAAATGGAAATAAAAATTTTAAAAGTTTCTTTAAAAATGTACATCAATTGTATTTCCGTTCGTTTTTTCAAAAAAAACAGAGCCTCCTGCATGCGCAAGAGGCTCTGTTTTTTGCTTGGATACTGGGGGGGGGCTATTTTGACAACTCGCTTTCCCACGATTCTAATTGCTTGAGCGTGTTGAAGCCATAGCCATGTGCGTGAAGGGTTTGAGAACGCATTGCAAATGCCTTTGCATCTGCCAATAGGTCGTTGCGACGCGCTTGATAGATGGCGAGGGCTTTGTTGTTCCAATACTTCGCAATCACTTTGGGCTGATTGGCTAAAGCAATTGCCTCGTCGTAGAGTGTCAAAGCTGCTGCCAAGTCTGTATGCTTTTGACAATTGGCGCGTACATTGAAATATTCGCTATTTTTTTCTTTTACATGTTCTAACAATTTCAATGTTGCTTCCACATGACCCGCAGACTCCAAATAACTGCAAAAAGTATAAATCGTTCTATCATTTTGAATTACAAACTGATGATACCGTTCTAAAAATAACCCAACGTCTAACTTCTTTTGTTTAATCCATTGACCCGTTATTGTAATAAAAATTTTATACATAAAAAGATTATCAGAAAAATCATCAATTATGCATTTTAATAATGCCCACTTTTCATCTCCTTCACATAATTGGAATTTACCGATTAAACTATAAGACGTTCCCAAAGTAGGTTTAATACCTTTGGCAAGCATTTCTTCTTGTAAAGACAAGGCTTCTAAAAAAGTATCCGATTTACTGATTAAAAGATGATACATTCTCAAACTAGGTTCAATACCTTTTCCTACCATTTCTTTTTGCAAAGATAATGCTTTAAAAAAAGTATCTGATTTACGGATTAAAAAATGATACATTCCCAAATTAGGTTCAATACCCTTTCCTATCATTTCTTCTTGTAAAGACAACGCTTCTAAAAAAGTATCCGATTTATGAATCAAAATACTATACGTTACGAAATTCGGCTTAATCCCTTTAGCAGGCATTTCTTGAAAAAATGCAAGTGCTGCTTGATAATTTGCAGCAGATTGTATTTTTTGATTAAATTCGTGTAATTTTGTGTAGAACCCCTGATTTTTTCTTTCTTTGGCGGTTGGATAAAACCTTTCAATTTGAAAATAGATTTCATCTCTTAATCTTCGTGGGTTGTCTGGGTAGCAGGGGTCAACAATCTGCTCTAAATAGACATCTTCGATGGAGATACTGGGGGGGGCGGCATTTAAGAAATTTAACTGATGCGGTTGCGTGTCCAGTTGCCGCAAGGCATCTTTCCATTCTTTTTCCGTGAGGTCGGGCAAAAGGAGTTGGGTAAATGTTTTGATTTTGTTTTGGTCATATTTACCCGTTGATATGGTATTGAAAGAATAGTAATGACACTTCAAGGCATATAAAATATGGTGCATGACGGTAGCCAATCGATTGCCTTGTTCCATCGGTTCAATGATTTGCTTTTGGTATCTGTCGCGCATCATGGTCAAGCCAATAAACAATGAACCGATGTTGCGGTCATAGTCATTTTTGTTCTTTGCCAACGTAGGTTGCAACGCGATGATTTGGTCCACCAACTGCTTTTCCTGCAATTTAATCTCGATTTGCGCGAGTTGAAAATGTGTATTTACTTCAGTTTGTAGTTTTCGGGTTACATTTTTGAGTTCATAACCCGTCCGACAAGTCGCCACAACTTGCGCGCCCGCCAAGATGAATTTCGCCATGAGCGCGTTCACACCCTCTGGCGATTTATCGAAAAACCGATGAATGTCGTCAAGGAATAAAATAATTTTTTTATTTTGAGGAAAAGGCGGCAGCTCAATGCGGTCATCAAGTGCTGTAAAATTGGGTCTGAAGACATGATACGTATTCGGAAAACTTTTGCGTAAAACTTGCAAACCTTCCCAGATAGCCCGCGTTTTTCCACCCAATGGATTTCCGATGACCACCAAATGCGCGCCCGTTTGTAGTTTTTCTTCTACAAAATGGTCAATTACAGGGCGTTTGTAATAGAAATGAGGCATATAATTGACCTGCGGCATAGCACGCAATTCCATTACATCGGCATCGGTCAAATCGTCTAAACGCTTGTCCCAAAACAAGGAAGTCGGTTGAGGATTTTCCACAATCGAAACATTTACGTTTGAGTTTGTGAGACCTCTGAAACTCAATCGGAAAGGTTTTTTTCTATCAAAAAATTTTCCAAACATCTATTCATGGTTTGTTTTTAGCGAATGTTAATTTTCGAGCCGTCTTTGATATTTTCAATATCAGCATCAAAGTCTTTTGCATTTTCGATTATAATATCGCTGTTGGCAACATCACGAACCTTTATGCCACCGCGTTTGCCCCACGAGTAAGTGCCAAGACTAATGGCACCGCCCAAAATGGCAACGGCGGGGCTGTAATAATCGCCTTTTTCCTTCGCCCAATAGCAACAGACGACGGTCAAGATGACAAATGTAACTGCCAAAAATGTATGTTTTGTCATTGTAAAAAAGATAAAATTATGAAATTTATCATACAAAGATACAAAAAACTTAATGCAACAAAGAAAATATTAGGATTTCATTAACAGTTAGTCATGGAGATGCAGTAACTCAATTAAAAATATTTTTTTTGACTATATTCATTCTTTTTGCGTCGCAAGATGAGTGACGTGCGCTTTTTTTGATATCTTCCAATCAAAATCTGGCAAATATACTGGGGGGGCATCAAAAATCTATTTTTTAATAAACAATTGATATTCCGTCGTTGGAATCGCAACGGGTGTGTAATTTTTTAATGTATCGCTAGCAAATTGGGGCGCGCAGCCAGTTCGCACAATAGCATATTGGGCTTTTGTGTCATCAAAAGTGGGTTGCCAAAAATGATAGCGTTGAAAATAAGCATGAATACAAAAATCTTTCATCATGGGTTCGCAAACCCGAATCTGGGCATGAGGCGGAATGTATTGCGACAATAATTTCATGTCTTCAATCAAATCTTGCTCGCGCCCAGCTTGCGTTTTTCCCGCAATTGTTCCGCAATAAATCATCAAACCAACTAATACGACTTGACAAAATCGCCGCAAACCCATCACCCATTTTGCTTCCTCGCGCACGCTTGCGAGGGCAGTCGTCAAGGTCGGCGACAGCCATTGCGCCACTGCAAAGGCAGCAAAAGGCATAGACGGCACAACATAATTCGCGCTCAATTTTCGACTAATCAACATCGGCAAGGTCGCCGACAGCCAAACGAGGCTCCAAAACCAAATTTTTTGCGTATTTTCGTTGGTTTTGATAATTTTTAATCTGGTGAAAATAAGAAATAAAATAGCAACGATTGCCAATGGAATCAATTCTTTACGGACAATCAACACCAAATCGAACCGCTCGCCCGACCCTTCGTTGGGCGCGTTGATGCTGCCCATAATTTGCTCTTGAAAATAGTGTTTGAAAAAGTTTTGTGCAGGCGGATAATACCAAAAACAAGCCATTATCGCCATGAAAAAAAGCGTTGCTCCCGCGCTTTTCAAAAAGCCATCGCCCCAACGCGCTCGCTCATGCGTGAGACAATAAAAAAATGGAACCGCCAACGGAAACAGCCCAATTGGTCCTTTGGTCAAAACAGCCGCAACCAAGCAACACACCATCAAAACAAGCCATTTTAGGGCGTTTTCACCGTTTAATGAAGCCCATTTGATGCCCGAAGCGACGGCTAAAAAACAAAAAACACTCATCGTATTATCGAGCATCGCATACGGAAAAGACCATAAAACAATCGGCGTAGCATACCAAAGCAGCAATGCCAATACGTCCAATTTCCGAATTTCGGCATCAGATTGAAAGCCGCGCCATAGCCAACGAACAGACGCAATAGCAGCCGTCCAAATCAAGAAACAGTATAATTTTTCGACCCACCAAGCGTCGCCAAAAATGCGATAAAGAAGCGATAAAAACCACATGGCGAGCGTCGGATGCCCCCAAAATTCGTAGCTCGCGCCTTCGTAAGGCAGCCAAAAAGACGAAGCAAAAAAAGGTTGCCAAAAACTGCCATTGCCTTGCGCCATGTTTCGACCAATGGCGGCGTAGGTCAAACCGTCGGGAAACATTCCTTCGATGACCAAACGCGGTACAAAATTGACCAACAAATAAGTGACAACAAACAATTGCAATACGCGAACAACATTTTTTTTCATCAAGTCTTTCTTTTTCTTATAAAATTTTTAAGCCGTAAAAGTACGATGAGAAAAAGGAAATCAAAGAAAAAAATTATTCAAAAAAAAGCCCCCCCCCAGTCAATGTTGTTTAGTTAAGGATTTGAATGAAATTATTTTGTCATAACATATGGGGTTAGATT
>JBJOPA010000404.1:0-7574 GCA_046051005.1 Bacteroidota bacterium | reverse complement strand
AATTGGCGTTTTCAGGCGTTTTTGGCGGCGAGATTTACGAAATCTTAAAGATTTCATAAATCTAACCCCATATGTTATGACAAAATAATTTCATTCAAATCCTTAACTAAACAACATTGACCCCCCAGTATAAAACCTCATTTTTGAAGTTTTTTTAAAAAAAAGTAAAAAAAAATGATACTTAGTTTGATAATCAAACTAAGTATTCGTATCTTTGTATCGAAATTGATGATTTATATTTTTTTTAAAACAATTTTATAAAAAAATGAGAGCTTTATTGCTGATTGATTTGCAAAACGATTTTTGCGAAAACGGCGCGTTAGAAGTCCAAAACGCCATCAAAAGTGTAGAAAAAGCCAATGAATTGATGCCTTTGTTCGATTTTGTAGTCGCTACGCAAGATTGGCATCCAGGCAATCACGGTTCATTTGCTGCCAACAATCCTTGGCGAAAACCCGGACAAGTGATTGATTTGGACGGTTTGCCACAAATTCTGTGGCCCATTCATTGCGTCCAAAATTCATTCGGGGCAAAGTTTCATAAAAAATTGCATGTCGAAAAAATTGATTCCGTCGTACGCAAAGGAACCGACGTAAATATTGATTCGTACAGTGGTTTTTTCGACAACGGCAAACGAAAACAAACCGAACTCAACCAAATTTTGCAGCAAAAAGGCATCACCGAATTGTACGTGATGGGCGTGGCAACCGATTATTGCGTCCAATTTACCGTCCTCGATGCGTTGTCATTGGGCTATAAAACTTTTTTGATTGAAGACGCATCGTTTGGCGTAAACTTGGAACCAAACGACGTAAATCTTGCCATCGAAAACATGGTGTCGCATGGCGCATTACTCGCGCAAACGCATGACATTCAGAGTTTAGATTTTGCCTAATTGGTCATAAAAAAAATCCTTTTTGAAATTCGATTTCAAAAAGGATTTTTTTTATATCATTTTTTTATATCATTTTTTTAAAAATTAAAGACCAAACAAGCGTCTCCACCACGATTTTCGTTTAGGTTTCAAGCCGACGGGATAATCAACGCCTTGCAATTTTCGCATTTCAGCTTTCCCTTTTTCGTCCACCACTTTTTGTACCGTTTGCACGTCGGTCGCCACTTTTTCATTGTGGTGACAATCTACAATCGAAACCGAATAAGTGTAAATGTAGCCGTCCACCGCCGTTTTGTCGTTAAATTCCAAGTTTTTTGCATCGCCCGAAATGGTTGCCAAAATGTTGCGTCCGTTTTCAAAATTGACTTGATTTCCGTCGAAACGATACACCACATATTGAAAAGGTTGTTTCAAACAATCGCGTTTTGCCGCTTCCCAACGAATGAGTACCGAACCATCGCCTTTGGCTTCGATGCGCCGCAAAGCAGGCGATTCGCAAACCAATTTAGACGTATCTGGAATCACAACGGGCGGAAAAGCGGGATAAGCATACCAATCATTTCGCAACAAATCGGTTACGCCCAACGGGTTGCGCATGAGGTTTTTTGAACTAAAATAAACCGAACCTTTCACGTTTTTGAGGCTGCGCGACAAGGCAATTTGTCTCGGAATTTCGTTCGAGTCGTTCCAATTCGGTTCGCGTGTGCCGCCGCTTCCGATTCTGTAATATCCATGACCGATATATACATTTTTTCCAAATGAATTGTTCGACCACCAATTGGCAAGCGTCGCGTGGTCGGCAATGGAAAAACCAATCGTCCAATACAATTGCGGCACAACGTAGTCAATCCAACCATTTTGCAACCATTTTCTGACATCGGCAAAAAGGTCGTCGTAACAAGAGGTTCCGTTGGTTTCGGAGCCGTTGGGGTCGCGTTTCATGTTGCGCCAAATGCCAAACGGACTGATGCCAAACTGCACACGCGGTTTGATTGCCTTGATGCGGCGCGCCACTTGTTCAATCAACATATCCACGTTATTGCGTCGCCAATCTTCGAGGTTGGAAAACCCATTTTGATGTTCTGCAAAAGTATTTAAATCATTAAAAGTTTCACTTCCGTTTTTGTAAGGATAAAAATAATCGTCGAAATGAATGGCATCAATGTCATAATTTCTCACCACTTCTTCCACCACTTGGGTCACATGCTCGCGCACGTCGGGCAAACCCGGATTCATAATCCATCGTTTGTTGTATTTCAAACACCAATCGGGGTGTTGTTTCAAGATATGTAAATCGTGCATTTGCGACGGTTGTTCGTTGTCCATCGAAGCGCGATATGGGTTCATCCATGCGTGAAATTCCATACCTGCGGCATGGGTAGTTTCTATCATATATGCCAATGGGTCGAAGCCACCACTCGGCGGCGTGCCTTGTTGACCCGTCAAATAGCGCGACCAAGGGGCGAGTTGAGACGGATAAAGGGCATCGCTCGACGGGCGAATTTGCATCAAAATGGCGTTAAAATTCAAGCCTTTATAGAAATTGAGCGTATTCATCCACTCGCGTTTCAAATCTTCGCTGTTCATGGTGGGCGCGGCGGGATAATCAATGTTGATGACCGATGCAATCCAAACGCCTCGAAACTCGCGCTTCGGCGGATTGCCTGAAAGCGGTTGAGAGCGCGTCAAAAAAGGCATAAACGCAAATAGAAACAGCAACGATGCGGCAGTGCGATTTTTCATAGTGTATTAAAACAAATTAATAAAAAACTAAAATTACGTTCATCGAAATTTTGCTTTTCGGTTGTCAATAATGGAAGTTGATTAGGTAGAGAAATTTAATATAATGATTGATTAATTATTTCATTTTAGAAACGATGGGCAAAAGTAAGTATTTGTTATCAAATTTTTATTTATTAGTTTAAATTTTTATGTTAAAAATAATCAAATTATATTTAAAGATATTTAAAATCTAGTAGAAAAAGTCTTTTTCTTTCTCCTTTTGGTGGAATTTGAGGTTTCTCCCTCCCTTCGGGGGGGTTGGGGGGCTTTACTTCCCCCTTTTGGGGGGATTGAGGGGCGATTATACTGGGGGGGTGCTTTTTTTTTGAAAAAAAATAAAAAAACATAACAAAAAACATACAACTTCAAGCAGCGTTTTTATATTTTTGTGTATCTATATAAAAGTTAATCAATCTTTTGCAAAAAACACAAAAATCGAGTATTCATTTTTTAATCAGTTAACTAAAATTTTAAATTTATCATGAAAAAAAGTTTTTTCAAAATCCTGTTTGTGGGAGCTATCCTAACGTTTTTCGCACCCAAAACCACTTTCGCGCAAGCTGCATCTGCAAGATTCGATGCGGAATGTATCATTGACGACAATATAATAATCAGAGCTGCCCTAGTCATTGAAGATGACATTATATTTTTGGTAATCGAAGATGATGTCATATATCGCAATGGCGGCATCATCATAACTGACATTGTCTTTCGCAATGGCATCATTGATGAATTGATATTTGTTCGCGCAGCGCGCATCAACGTTTCGGGCGAAGCGACAGCCGAACAACAAGACTTGTTGCGCGAATGGGGGCAAACGCACCACGTGGACATCACGTTCAATCGTTGATGCAACGGCATTGATGTACATTCAAAAATCCTCAATCTTGTAAACCACAAGATTGGGGATTTTTTTTGCCTAAAAAACAGATTTATACTGGGGGGTAGCCTTTTTTTCAAAAAAAAGTGTAAATTTGCCTTGATTTTATGTGCGTTGTCCCTTCTTTTTTCATGATTAAAAAAAGCCATTACCAATGCTAAAAACCTGCAAAATACTCTTTTTCATGTCGTTTGTGGTCGGTTCTATCGGTCTTCACGCGCAAGGAACGCAACAAACTTTTGGAAAAAATCGCGTCCAATTTCATAAAAATTTTGACGAATGGACGCAATATGAAAGCGAAAATTGCGTCACTTTTTGGTACGGAGAAAGCCGCCCGATTGGGCAAGTGACCGCCATGTCTGCCGAATTAGATTTTGCAGAAATACAACAATTGCTCGATTATCGTTTGACATCAAAGGTAGAATTGATTGTTTATTCGGACATCACAGACTTGCACCAATCCAATATCGGCAGCACCGAAACCTTCAACACCGCCAACAACGGCGTAAAAGTCGTGGGGACAAAAGTTTTTTTGCATTTCGACGGCAATCACGACCATTTGCGCCGACAAATGCGCGAAGGCGTGGCGGGCGTGTTCCTCAATTCGATGTTGTTTGGCGCAAATTGGCAGGAAATTGTCCAAAATGCCGTTTTGCTCAACCTGCCCCAATGGTTCAAACAAGGTTTGGTCAGCTATGTCGCCGAAGATTGGAATCCTCAGTTGGACAACCAATTGCGCGATGTTTTTTTACAAAAAAAATATAAAAATTTTGATAAATTCGTTGCCGCAGAACCGCGATTGGCAGGTCATGCGTTTTGGTATTTTATTGCGCAACAATACGGACGCGCCAATGTAAGCAATCTGTTATACCTCACCCGCATCAATCGAAGCGTAGAAGACGGTTTTGTCTATGTTTTGGGCAATTCGTACAAGCAAACGCTTGAAAATTTCAATACTTTCTATCAAAAACGCTACGAAAACGAAGTGCAAACGATGGAAGCCGTCGAAAAAATGACGTTTTTGAAAATTAAAAACAAAAGAAAACTGCCCGTCACGACGATTAAAATGAGTCCAGACGGCAAAAAAATTGCTTATGTTTTGAACGAATTGGGGCGATATAAAATCTATCTCCACGACCTTCAAAGCGGCGAACAACAACTCATTTTGAAAGGCGGCACGCGAAACGCATTCCAAGCCACCGACAAAAATTATCCGCTCGTGGCATGGAATCCCGACAATCAACGGCTCGGAATTATCCTCGAAAAACGCGATGTCGTCTATTTCGTGGACTACGATTTGGCAAAAAAAACAAAAAAACGTGAGCCAATGGTCACGGACTTGCAGCGCGTTTATAATTTTGAATTTATCAATCCACGCGAAATTTTATTGTCCGCCGCCTCGCGTGGAACGTCAGATATTTTTACGTATAACACCGTCAATCGCAATTTTAAAAAAATAACGAACGACCCTTGGGACGATTTGGACGCGACGATGGTCAACATCAACGGCAAACGCGGCTTGCTTTTCGCCTCCAATCGCTTGTTGCCCGTCATGGAAAACGAAAAATTAGACACCGTTTTGCCCATCAATCATTTCGATATTTTTTATAAAGATTTGGACGATACGTCTCGTGCGCTCGTGCGCGTCACCCACACGCCCGACGCGGACGAGCGCTACCCCAACCTACTCGACTCCACGAATTTCACGTTTTTGAGCAGCGAAAATGGCATTTTTAATCGAAAAACTGCCTATTTGACGCAAGTTTTGGATTACAGCGACCGCGTTTATTTCTATAAAAAATTGAATGGTTCGACCAATTCGTTGGTCGTTCGCGCCGATTCCGCGTCTGTAAAATTGGACAGCACCTTGAAAAGCCTCCAACCCATGCGAGACGAGCAACGCGACTATTACAAAACCATCGCCATCGCGTCAAATATTTCTAATTACAACCGAAATATTGTTGCCCAACACACCGCCAGTCGTGCCGAAAAAACAGCCGAATTGATTGATTTTGATGGAAAAAAACAAATCAGAATCCTCAATTTAAACAAAAATGAGGTGAAATCTGCTACGCCAAGTGCCTATTTTCAGTATTTTCAAAAACAAAAACTCAAAATGCTGTCGCCCGCGCCACTCAATTTGGGCAACCGTTTGATGGAACTTCCGAATCGAAATAATCCAAAAAACAATCCAAATAAAACGGATAAAATTGTAGAAAAATCGGAAAATACAACACCAATTAAAACCGATTCTACACCAAAATTGCGAAGCAAATATTTGTTTCAATCAGAATTTCAAGAAATTTCGACAGAAACCGCCCCCCCCCAGTATCCGAACCAAAATGCGGACGAAATTGGGCAAGAATCGCGTGAAATCTCGAACGATTCGCTTCCAAATGCGCCAAAAGTGATTAAAAATGGCGAAAATGGCGAACCGAATGCCGACAATCCAACGCCGCAACCCAATCGTTACGCCAATTTTCCAGAAGCGCGTTTTGGCAAAATTCGCTACGGGCGCAACGTGCCGTATTCCTTAAAATTCAAAATTGACGATATCGTTTCGACCGTTGACAACTCGTTGTTGTTTGGCGGTTTGGACAGTTACGCGGGTTCGCCGCAAACGAATACAGGTTTTTCGCGTCCGCCAGTGGGCTATTTGGTGAAAGGCGTTTTTAAGGATTTATTGGAAGATTATCAGCTCGAAATGGGCGCACGATTGCCGTTGACTTTTGACGGCGCGGAATATTTTGTCGTTTTTGACAATAAAAAACACCAACTCGACCAGCGTTATGCCGTCTATCATCGGTCGCGACGATTTTCCGACAACCAAAGCATTCGCGTGGACAACGACCGACAACGCATGCAAACCACGCTCGGTTACTACGAAATTCGCTATCCGCTCGACGTTTTCACCCGTTTCCAAGCAGGCGCGACCTTCCGAAACGACCGTTTCACGAAGCTCGCCACCGACACCCGCTCGCTCAACGCACCCAGTTTGAACGAACAACGATTGGGATTAAAACTTGAATATGTTTTTGACAATGCGCTCGACCTTTCGCCCAATTTGCGCGTCGGAACAAGGGCAAAAGTGTATGCAGAAATTATGCAAAAAATGAATATCCAATTTCAAGATACATTCCGTTTCAATCTAGCAAATGGAACCATGACCGTCTTGGGTTTCGACGTTAGGCAATATATTCGATTGGGGAAACATGCGATTTTTGCCGCACGCGTAGCAGGCGCAACGTCGTTGGGTTCTGAACGGATTTTGCATTATTTGGGCGGCGTTGACCAAGAGTTTTTTGGACAATACGAAAGCAGCGTAAGCGTTCCGACAGGCAATTATGCCTTTCAGACATTGGCAGCAAATATGCGCGGATTTGGGCAAAACATTCGCAACGGCTCTACTTATGCTTTGATAAACAGTGAATTACGCTTGCCATTTTTTAGATATTTTTCTCAAAAACCTTTAAAACGGGCTTTTTGGCGCGATTTCCAAGTGGTCGGATTTTTTGACATTGGCACGGCGTGGCACGGCAAAACGCCTTTTGCAAAAGACAATCCGCTCAATACGCTCACCGTTTCCAATCCCACTTCGGTCGTCACGGTCAGCTATTTCAAAGACCCTTTGGTGGCGGGTTATGGCGTGGGGCTTCATTTTCCGTTGTCCGTCGTTGGTTTTGCGAGAATTGATTATGCGTGGGGCATCGAAACCCGCGTAGTGCAACGCCCGCGTTGGCATTTTTCAATTGGTTATGATTTTTAAAAATTATATTCTTTTTGATGCTTATTTTTTACAAAAATGCTACCCCCCAGTATCAAAGCCCTTTTTTAAGAAAATGAGGCATTGAACATATTTTATTTGTCGCGCCTATTCATTTTTGAGGCTAAAAAATATTTTATACTGGGGGGTCGCTTTTTTGAAATTATTTTTGGAAAAAAAATCAAAATTATTTTATAAATATTTATTTAAAAAAATACTTATAAATAATTGATTTGTAGTTACTTAAATTTGAA
>JBJOPA010000403.1:0-4335 GCA_046051005.1 Bacteroidota bacterium | reverse complement strand
TTAAAAATCAATAATTTTTACTGTTTTTTCTTAAAAAAATGTTAAAGTTTTAGATTTTTTATGTTTTTTTTTACCTTTTTTTGACAAAAAGGGCGCACGTATCAAAAAAGTTTGTAACTTCGGACAGCGTTTTGAGAGTTCAAAGCGTTATGTAAATATAAATGCTATAAAAATTCCGAGAATATTTTTTTTCTAAAACATATTATTTTGTCTTTCAAAAAATTTAAAATCTTTTCCAATATGATGAAATTTAAATTGAAGCGTTTACAAACGATTAGTTTGGCTATTCCTGTCTTGGCAATTGGCATTTTTGCTTGTCAAAAAGTGACAGAAGGTGATGTTTCACAAGGGCGTGAATTGGCGTTGAAAGCTGGTTTCGACACCTACAAGTACAAAGAAATAACGCTTGCAAACGATGAGTTTGTGGAAATCAGCAGCCTATTTACAACGGAAACGGTAGGCGGTTTTCCAACGCGAACGAATGCCAAAAAGGGCGATAAAATTTCCATCGCAGGTGTCACCGATGCGGGTGCAGTGTTGGGTCGGGTGCTGTTTTACGACCCGCGTCTTTCGCTCAACAACTTGGTTTCGTGTGCATCGTGTCATGCGCAAGACAAAGGTTTTGCCGACGGATTGCAGTTTAGCGAAGGTTTCCAAGGCGCAATGACGACTCGAAACGCGATGCACATTGTCAATCCAGCATTGGCAACGGCGGGCATGTTTTGGGACGAACGCGAACGCAGCGTGCGCGACTTGACGCTCAAACCCGTTCAAAATCACATCGAAATGGGCATGGAAAATCTAGCGACTTTGGAAACTAAACTTTCCAGAATCAAAGAATATCCCGCACTTTTCCAAAAAGCCTTTGGCACATCAACCGTAACCTCGAAAAACGTGAGCGATGCCTTGACGCAATTTTTGCGTTCGATGGTTTCATGCGACGCGAAATATGACCGCACGGTTGCCAAAACAGAAACGCTTACGGATTTGGAAAAACGCGGTTCTGCCCTCTTTTTTGACCAAGACAAAGGACGTTGTGCATCGTGTCACCGCGCCCCTACTTTTGGCAGTCAATATTACGGCGGCGGTGCCAATATCGGTCTCGACGCATCGTACACCGACCAAGGCAAAGGGGAAGGACACTTCAAAGTGCCGAGTTTGAGAAATGTGGAATTGACTGCGCCTTACATGCACGACGGACGTTTCAAAACGTTGGAAGAAGTGGTGGAACACTACAATTCAGGCATTAAAAACCACCCATCATTGAACTGGGAATTGCGCGGCGACAATGGTGCGGGCGTTAGACGACTCAACTTGAATGACTACGACAAACGCGCATTGGTCGCATTTTTGAGAACGTTGACCGACCAAACGTATATCAATGACCCTAAATATGCTTCTCCGTTTCAATAATTTTTTGTCCAACACGGCGCAAAGAATTTATGAAAAATGATTCAAATACAAAAAAAAACTGTCTCGCATGTGCGAGGCAGTTTTTTTTTCGGGAAAAGATACCCCCCCCAGTATATCCGCCTTTTTTGGAGGTTTATGCCGAATTGTTTTCATCTTTTGTTTCAATAAAATCAAAAATATACGCAATATCATCAATGACAGATTTAAGCCATTCCCAAAAATTGATATATTCTTTATAGGTTATCACATTACGATCTGTATCGGTGTAGTCATAATAACCCGAGACAAATTTGACAACTGCCCCGTTTTCGACTACCATCCAAGCAGCGTCGTCATTGTCTTGTCTTCTTGCAAACTCAATCAAATGATTGCCATCTATGATTCCAACAAAAGTTCTCTCCGCCGTAAAATACCAAGGAGAAAATGCACTTGGCTTTTTCTCTTGAAAAATTTCTTTTTCGACCGCCCACAGGTAGCCAAAAGGCAATTTAAATCTTAACATAATATCAATATTTCATTTTTGAAGCACAATTTAATTTTCATAATTTTTAAACCAAATTTATTTATTTATCAGAAACCACCGCAACACATCGCCTTGCGCGTACATGAGGAAGCACAAAAATACAAATTTTCTTTAAAAAGCAACAAAAAACCGCTCTTATACTGGGGGGGGATACTTTTTGAAAAAAAATGCCTCGTGCGAGGGTGCGCGAGACATTTTTTTTTATTTGAAAATATTTTTTTTGACGCATTCAATTATCGAATCAACTCAATGAAACCCGATAACGGCGGTGAAACGACTTGTTCCCCACTCGCCCGCCGTTCAAAGACGATACATTTATAGAAATACGTTCCGTCGGAAAGATTTGCGCCACTCAAATTGGTTCCGTCCCAACGGAAATTTGGGTCGGCAGTTTGATAAACCAATTGATTCCAACGATTGTAAACTTTGAAATCTATCCGCGCAATGAAACGCACTTTTCGCGCACGGAATTGGTCATTGTCGCCGTCATTGTTGGGCGTGAAAGTGTTCGGCAATTCAAATTCAGGGCAATTATCAACACAAACCACCGAATCCGCCTTCGATTCATTGCCCAAACTATCCACCGAAGCCACGTAATAACAAGCCGCCAAAGAAATTTCGGGACGATGCGTAAAAGTAGTTGCCGAAGGATTATTCACCGTGCCAATCAACACATACGCGCCCGTAGTCGAAGCTCGAAAATAGATTTTAAAACCTTTCAAATCCGCCGCATTACAAGTCGGACGTTGCCAACGCAACACATTGTCGGTTTCATTGCCTACATTTGTACTGTTACAAATATTTTCAACCCGCAACGAAGGCGAACACGGCGGCAACGTATCCAAAGGAACGCCACAAGCAACATTCGACGCATTCAACAAAGGCGACGGCAAACCCGTGATGACATAGCCGCCCACCGATTTCACGAAATAACAATATTGACGACCGTTCACCAAACCCGTATCCGAATATTGCGTAGCCGTTGTTGTGCCAATGCTGTCAAAAGCAACACCGTTTTGTTTATACACCACATATCTCGAATTTGTCCAAGGCGTTTGACTCGTCCAACTCAATTTGTTGAGGCGGTCAGTCGAAAAAATGCGCAAAAAAACCGAAGAAGCCGCATCAGAAGCCCCCAACAACGAATCGCGACGGGTAAAGAAATTGACTTTATAAAAATAGCGCGTCGCCTCCGTATTGAGGTTGATGTCTGTAAAAGTGGTGTCATTGGCAGCAAAATAACTGTTGGCAGTCCAAACGGCATTTGGAACAGGCGCGTAATTGGTTCCGTCGGTCGAACGCAACAATTGATAGCGATAAGGCGGCGGATTCACCAACGTGTCAAGGTCGGCGGCAACGGGTTTTGTCCATCGCAAATCCATAGTTCCCACCGTTGTACTCGTATTGGTGACAGAAACGTTCAACAAAAGCGGCAATGTCCGATTCAGTTGCGCACAAGCCTCGTTGGAAGGCAAACTTTCTACCAAATTAAACGGATTATTCGCCGCCGTTCGCTTCGCAAAATGCGCCACGATGCGGTAACAATACGTTTTTCCACGCCCAACAGATTGGTCTTTGTATTGATAACGTCCATTTACAAGCGGCACATCTGTTAAAAACGCAATTTGTTCATAACCTTGACCCGCCAAACCTGTTTTGCAAGTATCTATCAAAAATGGATTGCTGTTTTCACGTCGCCAAATCGAAAATGCGAAAAAATAGCGATTGGCAGCGTTTTCACAACTGTACGGTTTTTGCCACGACACATTCACGGCAGTGGGTTCGGCGGCGGCGGTGACATTGAGCGGCGGCGGTCCGACTACTTTTATCTGAATGGTTTTCAAATCCGCCAATCCAGACGTATCTCGATTGGTAATAAAGAAATTATCAACCGCCTTGAAAACCACCGAATACGGCTGTTCGCTGATGTGTTCGCACGTAGTTTGCCAACGAAAACGCCCAGATACTGGGGGGGGGGCATAAAACGGCGAAACGGAAAAAGTAGCGGGGCTTTGTGCCACCACAAAGGGTCCGCCGAGTGCCGTCAGTTTCACCAATTGGTTAGAATCGGGGTCGGTGGCAACGACGGGCAAGTCTATCAATTGACCTGCGACAACGCAAATTTGGTCGCGCACTTGCACACGAGGCGGGCGATTTTCGCAACGGTCAACAAAAATTTGCATGTCTCGAACCGTCGTATCAATCGCTACGCCGCTTCGATAAGAAATGATGAGCAATGTAACCACATATTCGCTCGCTTCTTGCGGGCTATTCCAAGTCAACGTTCCTGTTTTTTCGTTTAATGACAACACATTTTGCGGCGAAAAATTGGGGATTCTATCGGGCGAAACATAGCGTGGCGCGGGCGTATTCACGTCTTGCATCGGCACGCTGAGGCG
>JBJOPA010000402.1:0-3934 GCA_046051005.1 Bacteroidota bacterium | reverse complement strand
CCCCAATTCCCCCCGAAGGGAGGAGGCTGGGCATTTTTTTATGCCAATTGATATTCGATGCCTTCTTTTTCAAGGAATCCGACGAGTTCTGAATCAATATTGACTTTGAAATCGGTCGAATAGAGGTTCAAGGCTTGCCGATTGGTTTTGTCAATCAACTTCATGCGCAGGCGTTGTTTGCCTTTGTGGTCGTTGATAATGCGTTCTAAATTGCGCATCATCACGTCGCTGATGAGTTCAATCGGGATTTGCAATTCGATGGCATCGGCAATTTTGTCGCCCATACTCGCCAATTGTCGCACGTCTTTTACTTTTAATTCAAAACCGCCGTCGCCATAAGTTTTTGCCTTGTAATCGGCTTCGACATACACCGATGCGCCTTCTTCTAACAAAAATTTGAAGCGGGCATAATCTTCATTAAACAACGCAATTTCTTGCGACCCTTTGAAATCTTGTAACATAAAAATGCCAAAACCCGTACCTTTCTTCGTCGTTCGATGTTGCACCGCGCTCACCAATGCCGCAATTTTGATGCGTTGTCCGCGATAATTTTCTAAATCTGACAACGCGATGGGGCGAATGGAACGAATTTCGAGTTTAAAATCGTCAAGCGGGTGTCCAGAAAGATAGATGCCCACCGTGTCGCGTTCGTAATTGAGTTGCTGCAACAACGACCACTCCGTTTTGATGGCGGGTACTGGGGGGGTCGGCAAAATGACTTCGGAACTGTTCATCTCACCGCCAAAAAGCGACGTACTGATGCTTTTTTGTTGTTCGCTATAATTTGCGCCATAACGCACCAAATGTTCAATAAAAGTTTCATATTTGTCCGACGGCGCAAAAAATGTGGCTCTCGGCAACCCAAAACTATCGAACGCGCCCGCATAGGCGAGGCTTTCCAACACTTTTTTGTTGACCGAACGCGCTGCAAAACGGCGCACCATGTCAAAAATATCTTTAAAAGTTCCGTTTTGCTTGCGTTCTTCCAACATGCCTTCGACCGCCGCATCGCCCACGCCTTTGATGGCGGACAAGGCAAAACGGATTTGTCCACTCTTGTTGACCGCAAATTTCAAATCCGATTCATTGATGTCGGGACCTTTCACGTCCACGCCAAACGAGCGGCATTCTTCCATGAAGAACGTAATTTTTTCAATATTTCCTGCATTCGTCGTCAATACGGCAGCCATATATTCAGCGGCATAATGGGCTTTTAGGTAAGCCGTTTGGTACGCCACCAATGCGTAGCAAGTCGAGTGCGATTTGTTGAAGGCGTAGGCGGCAAAAGCCTCCCAATCCGTCCAAATTTTTTCGCAAATACTGGGGGGGTGTCCATTTTTGCCCGTTCCTTCCATAAATTGGGCTTTCATTTTGTCGAGAACGGCTTTTTGTTTTTTCCCCATTGCTTTGCGCAATACGTCGGCATCGCCTTTCGAGAAATTGGCGAGTTTTTGCGACAACAACATGATTTGTTCTTGATAAACGCAAATTCCGTAGGTTTCTTGCAAATATTCTTCGGTTTCTGGAAGGTCGTACACCACTTTTTCGCGACCGTGTTTTCGGGCGATAAAGTTGGGAATATACTCCAATGGACCTGGACGATAGAGCGCGTTCATAGCAATCAAATCGTCGAATTTATCGGGTTTCAGCTCACGCAAATATTTTTGCATGCCCGCCGACTCGAACTGAAACGTGCCGTTGGTTTCGCCGCGCTGATAGAGTTCATATGTTTTTTTATCATCAAGCGGAATGTTGTCAAGGTCAATAATAACGCCGTGATTTTGTTTTATCAATTTCAAGGCTTCTTTCAAAATGGTCAAGGTTTTAAGCCCCAAAAAGTCCATTTTGATAACCCCCGCGTCTTCAATAATATTTCCCTCGAACTGCGTGATGAGCAAATTAATGTCTTTTGCTGTTGCGACGGGCAAAATATTGGTCAAATCGTCGGGCGCAATGATGATGCCCGCCGCGTGAATGCCCGTGCCGCGCACCGAACCTTCGAGGATTTGGGCTTCTTTCAAAACGGCGGCGCGCAGGTCGCTGCCTCTTGCGATTTCGCGCAATTGCTCGCAATTGGCGATGTCGTCGGGAACCAATCCTTCTTTTTCTTCCAAACTTCCTTCGCCGCGCAACGGGGCTTTCATGACGCGATTGAGCTTGATGCCCGGTTTTTCAGGAACCAATTTTGCCAACGCATTGGACTCTGACAACGGCAAATCCAAGACCCGCGCCACGTCTTTGATGGACATTTTTGCCGCCATCGTGCCGTATGTCGCGATGTGCGCCACCTGATTTTTACCGTATTTATCGACCACATAATCAATCACTTTTTGTCGTCCTTCGTCGTCAAAATCGGTGTCAATATCGGGTAAAGATTTTCTATCAGGATTCAAAAAACGTTCAAAAAGTAATTTATATTTTATGGGGTCAATATTTGTAATACCAATGCAATAAGCAACGGCACTGCCCGCCGCCGAACCGCGTCCGGGTCCCACAAAAACGCCCAAATCGCGTCCTGCTTGAATAAAATCGGCAACAATCAAGAAATAACCTGCAAAACCCATCGTTTTGATGGTAAATAATTCAAAATTGATGCGTTCTTCGACTTCGGGCGTGATATCTATGTAGCGTTCTTTTGCGCCTTTGTAGGTGATGTCGCGGAGGTATTCGTCTTGGTCGGTGTACTGGGGGGGTATCTGAAAATGGGGCAACATGACATCGCGTTTGAGTTTCAGCGTGTCAATTTTTCCTACAATTTCGTTCGTATTGTCAATAGATTCGGGAATGTCGCTAAATAATTTTGACATTTCCGCCGTCGTTTTGAAATAAAATTCGTCGTTTGGAAACGCAAAACGACCACTTTTTTTACTCGTGCCTTCTTCGTTGGTGTAGTCTTCCATTTTGGGCGTAGCCTGTTTTTCGCCCGTATTGATGCACAGTAAAATGTCGTGTGCGTTGCTGTCCTCGCGGTCAACGTAATGCGAGTCGTTGGAGGCAATGACTTTCACATTAAATTCTTTTGCAAAACGCAACAATACTTCGTTGACTTTCTCTTGGTCGGGAATTTGGTGGCGTTGCAATTCGATGTAATAATCCTCGCCAAACATGTCTAACCACCATTGAAATTCGACCCGCGCCGCCGCTTCGCCTTCTCTCAAAATAATTTGCGGAACCCGTGCGCCCAAGCAACACGTGGTGGCAATCAATCCTTTATGATATTTTTCTATTAATGATTTGTCAATACGTGGATATTTTGAATAGAAGCCTTCCATGTAGCCCAACGAACACAATTTAACCAAATTTTGATAGCCTTCTGCATTTTTGGCGAGGAAAAGTTGGTGATTGCGAATGTCTTTTGTCCCTTTTTTGAACGTCTTTTGAAAACGGTCTTCGACGACATAAAATTCGCAGCCCACGATGGGTTTTACGCCCTCGT
Organism: Bacteroidota bacterium; assembly: GCA_046051005.1. Taxonomy (GTDB): domain Bacteria; phylum Bacteroidota; class Bacteroidia; order Chitinophagales; family Saprospiraceae; genus JAAFJT01. The sequence continues at coordinate 498 of JBJOPA010000402.1, read as the reverse complement.
GTTTGCCTGCTTCGGCGACAAATTGAAACGCCCCAAACATGTTGCCATGGTCGGTCAATGCGATGGCAGGCATGCCGTCGGCTGCTGCTTTTTTATACAATTTTGATATGTCTGCCGCACCATCTAACAAAGAAAATTGGGTGTGACAATGCAAATGAGAAAATTTCATATCCTACAACTTCTGAATTAAAAAATTAAACTATCTCCACAAATGCCCATTCGGAATGATGCACGACGATTAGAAAAATATCAACGCGAAACCTGAAAAACGATTTTTCAAAAAAATCAAAAATATTTTTCAAAAATAGCCCCCCCCCCAGGGCAAACGCATTAAAATTACACGTATTGATAATCATCTAATTACACATATTATTTATTTTTTATTCAAAAGATGATCAGAATTATATTTTGAAAACGGCAAAAAAACGCCTACTCCAAAAAAATAATAGTCTGTGTAAAGTGTTGATTTCAAAATCCAGAAATTTTAATGCGTTTGCC
>JBJOPA010000401.1:0-3418 GCA_046051005.1 Bacteroidota bacterium | reverse complement strand
AAAAATTAGTATCACAAAGGTATAAATACTATTCACTAAAAAAACTTTTTTTGCATTTTTTTTCAATAAAAAATTCAGTTTTAATGCAGCATAAAACCACTCAAAACAAATTTTATTCTGTCAAATTAATAATCGCGAATTTTCGCTACTACCCTACCCCCCAGTATAAACCGATAAAAAAATAAAATTTTGATTTTTTTAGTTTTTGTTTTATTACAAAAAATGTAAAAAAAAACACCACAAGCCTGCGTCATATATCAATAACGTTTGGTTAACAATATTTTAAGTAATCCGAATCCACTTTTATACATAACTTTGCAACAGAATCCGAAAAAAACACATAAATTAAAATCAAATTATTTTTATACGTAAAACATTGATGATGAAAGATTTACTCGACCTGTTCGCTCGCATTTGCATTTCCATTATTTTCTTTTTTGAAGCCTACGATAAACTCTGGTTTCAAACCGCTACAAAAATAAACATGACACAACACGGGCTTTCTGGCAACCAAGACCTACTCATGTGGGGCGGCTGTTTGAGCCTCATTTTGGGCGCATTTCTAATCCTTATTGGCTATCGCACAAATTTTGGAGCTATCTTGATTTTGGCATATTGGATTCCGTTAACCATCATGTTGAACCAATTTTGGATAATCGAAGACCACGATTTAAGAAGAAATATTTCGTTACACTTTATGAAAAATATTGCCATCGTCGGTGCATTATTGATGCTCTTGATAAATGGAAGCGGAAAATACAGCGTCAAAAAATTACTCGCCACCACACGTGTACGAACCTTTTAGGCACTTTTTCGCTCAAAAAATGCCCCCCCCAGTATAAACGCCTAATTTTTAGGAAAATTTGGCAAAATCGCATTTTCAAGCGCACTGATTTTGCTTAAATCTGCTTCTTGAACACCATATTTGTCCACTTGAAGCATTTTAGCAAATCGAACGCCAAAACGCATGTCTTCGTAGGCATACGAAACGCGCACATGAATGATTTGGTCAAATGTATCGTCAAAAGACGAATATAAAATAAAAACTTCTGGGTGCGCTTGCGCCAAATCTGATTCCGAAAGCCCCCAAAAAGGGCTTTCTTCGTTCACGGGATGAACGACCGTCCACGTAGTAGGAAAAAATGCAATCTCATCGCGTTCCAACGAAAGTCCGTAAAAACTACGTTTGGGCGTTCCGTCCGCATTTTTTTCCGAAATTCCGAGACTTACGCGCACACGACTGTTCATCAAATTGCTTTCAATTTGGTTTGCCAACCGAAACATCAGCGCATAACCGTCTTGATAAGGCGCAAAAATTGCATTGCCACTAAACTTAATACGTGGCACAGGTTTTGAAAATCGTCCATAAATCAAGCCCGTTATCAAGGCAAAACTCAACAAACCCAGCAACGCCTCGAACGACGAAACCAAATTTGCCCCCACCCCAACTGGACTAATTCGACCATAACCAACCGTCGTCAGCGTTTGCGCCGAATGCAAATACACTTCCACAAAACGCTGAAAAGGCGTTTCATAAATCAAACCTGTCAATTGATTTGTACCAATTAAAAAGTAGATAGACGTGAAAATGATGTTCAAAACCGTATAAAAAACGAAAATAAACATCAAAAATCGCAGCCACGAAATGTTGATGAAATAATGGAAAAAATTAAATTGTTCAAAAAAAGTAAGCCCACGTCGCCGCACATTGTACGAGCCGTCGTGGTTCATTAGCCGTTGTTGTCCATCGTCAATTTTTCCAAATCCAATTTCACGCTGAATTTTAGGTGGTTCCATATTTTTCTCATTTCTATTTTAAAAAAAACTTTTCCATTTTTACGCAAAAAAAAACTTTTTGGCGAAAAAAACGGAAAAAAAAAATACTGGAAGGCAGAAAAAATCTACCCCCCAGTATTTTGATATTTTTTTGTCACAAAAACGACAAAATAAACATCAAAAATTTATCTCAAGCTATCCAACTTTTTCTGAATTTCGTCCAACAAACGTTTTTGTTCTTCGATTTTCTTTTTGCTGTCTTCTTGATTTTTCAAATTTGTCTCAATATCTTGTTTTGCTTTCGTAATTTTAGCATTCCAACCATCAATATCTTTGTGCAAACCTTTGTTGTCTTTTTCAAGGCTTTCCAAATTATTGTTCATTTTTTTAAGACTTTTCTGTTCGGTCTCCAACAATTCTTTGGTATTTTCACGAGCTACCGAAATTCCGTATGTCAACAAGATTTTTTCAGCTTCGGCATATTTGTCTGGAAAATCTTTAGAATTGACGTAAGCACCGCCCAAATCGGTCCAAAGTGTAAGCGTTACGTTGTCGCCCGTTTGTACAAATTTTGCATACAAATCCACCGTATTTGCGCCGCCCAAACCTGCGATGAGCGCGTTGTCGGTGAACCATTCTTCGGCTTTTTTGTCTTTTTTGGTTTTTCCTTTGAATTGCTTCATGTACTTTTCCCAAAGATTTTCAGCAAATTTGACCGTCGTACGCGGCAAATCGAGCGAAAGTCCGTTTTTGTTGCCTTGCGACATCAATTTGTCGCCTTCCGAAACCTGTGCATTCAACGCACCAAACGCAGCAACTGCCACGAACAATAAGGTTGTCAATGTTTTTTTCATCTTTTTCTTGCTTTAAGAACGTTTTTTAAAAATAGTTTAATAAAGTTGAGTTTTTTTAAAAACCTCACAAATATAGAATTTTTGTTGTCACAAATTTTAATTTTTTAGGAAAAAAATTTAAAAAAAATAAAGTTTTAAAACAAAATTACTTTTTTTTGACATTTTGAATCCCAAAAGTAAACCTTTTTTAGAAAATAATTTTCCCGTTGAACCATTCCGTTTCGATGAGCGCGTTGTTTTTTTCATAGAATTTGATGGCGGGTTCGTTCCAATCCAAGACTTGCCATTTCACGAGTTTGCATTCTTTTTCTCGCGCCACTTCCAAAAATTTGTCGAACAACAATTGCCCCAAACCAAAGCGACGATACGATTCCGTCACCACAAAATCTTCGAGATACATCATGCGACCGCGCCACGTCGAATAGGCAAAATGATACCAAACCATGCCCACGACTTCATTTTTTGTGCTGTCCACCGCCACATGTGCTTCAAAAATGCGGTCGCGAAAATCTTTTTCGTAGTCTTCAACGGTTGCCGTGTGGGATTCGGGCGCGCGTTCGTAAATCGCCAACTCGCGCACAAGCGCGTGCATGGCAGGCAAATCCGCTATCGTTGCCGCTCTAATTTCAAATTTCATCTTTCTTTTTTTTTGTTTTTCAAAAATAATCGCAAAAATAGTCCCCCCCCAGTATATTTGGCATTTTTAGGCATTTTTTTACGAAAAAAGTCAAAAAAAAAGACTGTCAGCGACAAACGAATTGTTACTGACAGCCTTCTACCCTCCAAAT
>JBJOPA010000400.1:0-10904 GCA_046051005.1 Bacteroidota bacterium | reverse complement strand
ACAGGTTGTTAATTTTGTTTAAAAGAATAAATATTATCTTTGAATATCTTAAAAAAAAATCGGATAATTTTCTTTGTTTTTATCTATTTTCTATCATATTTTACTATTTTTGCCTCTTCTTTTTTTTTGTTTGTTGTTTTTTTGTCATTTTAGAAAAAATTATCAAGAAACCCGCTTTCAAAAAGCCCCCCCCCAGTATAAAGACCGTCAAAAAGCCATTTTAACCTATTTTTATCATAATCATTGCTTTTCTTATTTTCTGAAAAAAGAGCAAAAAGCGCGTAAGAAATTTACATATTTTCCAAACCTGCCGCCGCTTCGGATAGTCGCAGGGCTGTGTCAAAATTTGATTCAACACCGATGAAGAAATTTTTTTTCTACTCTATTTTTTCCATTTTTGCGTTTTTGAGCGGCGTTTCAAGTCGTTTGGAAGCCCAAACCTGCAATTCAATTGCTACATCAGACAATCCTTGCAATGCGCCTTTGCTTTGTAGCACCGCTCAACTCGATACTTTTTGTGGTCGTTTGGGCGCGCCAGGTCTGAATCTTTCGCCGAATGGGCTTTGCACGGGCATCACCATCGAAAACAATCAGTGGATTCGATTTGTAGTGGACACGACCGAATTGGCGATTCAGTTGAACATTTCCAACTGTACGATTGGGACAGGAAGTATTCAAGCGCAACTTTTCAAGGCAACAAATTGTGGCGACGCAAGCACTTACACGAGTGCGTCGAACTGTTTTAACATCACGGGAACGCCGTCTGGTGTGTTGTTGGCGCAAAACTTGACCGTTGGTGACACGCTCTATTTGATGCTCGACGGCAACGGCGGCGCGATTTGTAGCTACACGCTCGACGTATTGCGCGGTAGTTTGCGGAATACGGGAACGGTGGCTGCCCCTGTTTCGATGGGAGGTTTGGCATCGGTTTGCCCGAATGCACAAAATATTATTTATACCGTTCCACGCAACCCAAATGCGTTGCGCTACAACTGGAACGTGACGTATAGCGCAGGCGGCACACCCGTGAACGTTGCTACAACCGATACATTTTTATTGGTCAATTTCCCCGCTTCTGGAACGGCAAGTGTTTGTGCGAGTTATGTTACAGCCTGTAATGTAAGTTCGCCTTTTTGTAAAACGGTGACGATTTCCAACGCCATCGCAGGTGTTGACCCGATAATTACGCTTTGTTCTAACGCTTCGCCAGTCAGTTACGGCAATGTTGCATCTGCACAAGGTGTTTTGACATTCAATTACGGGGCAGGTACGCCCGCAACCGAAACGCTTTCTTATGTTTGGACAACCGCCACAGGTTGCGACTCGACGGTGACAGTGACCATAAGGCGTGTTCCCGTTTCGACTTCTTCTCCAATTGTGATTAGCCGTTCGAGCGGTTCAAATATTGCTGCCAATTTTTGTGGCACATCGGTTACTTTGGCAACTGGTCAAGCTTCGCGCACGGGCATTCGCACGTGTGTAGGCGGAGCCAGTAGCGGTTGCGACTCGACGATAAATTACACCATGTTGAATGCGGATGTCTTGTTCGATTTGTCTCCCGCATTACCTGTGGTGACATGTTCTACATCGGTTACATTGGCAGTTACATCAAGTCCTTATCATAATGTAACAACACATTTTTTTAGTTATAAGTGGATTGGTACGGCTTCAAACCCAATTCCAAACGCTGTTTTTAATAGCAATGCTACGCAAGTAGTTAGTGCAGCAGGTGTTTATCGGGTGATTGTGAAAGACTCTGTCCTTCGGACGGCTTTGCCGCGTACGACATTTAGTATTTTCTTTGATACGCTCTCGTTTACGGTTGGAAGTACTGGGGGGATACCCGCAGCACCGCAAGCCGTTGCAAATAACCCTACACAAATCTGTTTAGGTACTTTGATGAATATTCGTTTTGGTTCGGTGAATGATGCAACCAGTTATGTTTGGACTTATCCTGCATTGTGGACGGCGACGGGTGCCACTACGAATCCAACGATTCAGCTGACTGCAGGCGGCGCAACGGGTACTTATCCCGTTTCTATCGCTGCGCGAAATGCTTGTGGAACAGGTCCAGCGACATCAATTAACATAAGAGTGGATAGTTTTCCACGTAGTTTAGGAAATATTTCAGGCAATTTTGCTCCTTGTCAAGGCGGTACAGAAGTTTATGTGGTTGATACAGTTCCTTTCATTACAAACTATGTTTGGTCTATTTTTCCGGGAACGAATCCTGCTCAAATTATTGCAGGTCAAGGAACAAATACAGTTCGCGTGAACTGGAATGGCAGCACGGGCGGAAGAATTGATGTGTATGGTCAATACGTTTGTGGAAATACAGAATATTCAAGTCGTTTGGTATTGATAACAAGTTTTCCAAATCTCAATGCAGGTGTGGACTCCGCTGTTTGTGGTCGTAGCACGACCTTGAACGCCACGACGAGTACAGGCACAGGAAACTGGTCAGTTGTATCACAACCTACTGGGGGGGGGGCTATTTTCATAAATGGAAATACTCGAAACGCAGGTTTGACCGTTTTGACAGCAGGAACCTATCGGTTGGCATGGTCAGAAACACAAGGCGGTTGTACAAAATCAGATAGTGTTGATATAACATTTAAAGATGTTCCAACCGTCAATGCAGGTGTTGACGCTTCTATTTGTGGAACCACCACCACATTGGCAGCAACCAGCAGCAATATGGGAACTTGGACATTGGGCAGCGCGCCCGCAGGCGGAGCTGCTGCTTTTACAAATAACGTGAGTACGACAAGCGGTGTAACAGTTACCACAGCAGGAACCTATCGGTTGGCATGGACATCAACCTTAAATGGTTGTCCAGCAACAGATACCGTAGATGTAATTTTCAATGCCATTCCAACGGCAAATGCAGGTGTGGACGCAGCAATTTGTGGTACAACTACTACATTAAGCGCAACCAGTAGCGTAGGAAGCGCGGGCGCATGGACGGTCGCGACTACCCCAGCGGGTGGGTCAGCAACTTTCACAAATGCAACTGCCGCAAATAGTGGCGTTAATATTACAACCGCAGGGGTTTATAAATTGGCGTGGACAGCGACCGCAAATGGTTGTCCAAAATCGGATACTGTTGATATAACTTTCAAAGATATTCCAACGGCAAATGCGGGTGTTGATGCAATCATTTGTGGTACAACTGCCACATTGAGCGCAACCAACAGCGCAGGAAGTACGGGTGCATGGACAGTCGCTTCCGCACCAGCGGGCGGGTCGGCAACTTTTACAAATGCAACCGCCACAAATAGTGGTGTCAATATCACCACCGCAGGAGTTTATAAATTAATATGGACGGCTACCGCAAACGCTTGTCCAAAAGCGGATACGGTTGACATCACTTTCAATGCCATTCCAACGGCAAATGCAGGTGTGGACGCAGTAATTTGTGGTACAACTACCACATTGAGCGCAACCAATAGCGTAGGAAGCACGGGCGCGTGGACAGTCGCTTCCGCGCCAGCAGGCGGGTCAGCAACTTTCACAAATGCAACTGCCGCAAATAGTGGCGTTAATATTACAACCGCAGGGGTTTATAAATTGGCGTGGACGGCTACCGCAAACGCTTGTCCAAAAGCGGATACGGTTGACATCACCTTCAATCCAATTCCAACCGTCAATGCGGGTGTGGACACAACGGCTTGCGGAAGAAATATAAATTTAAATGCTAATAATAACATTGGCACAGGTTTGTGGACAATTTCGACCCAACCTACTGGGGGGGGGGCTGTTTTTGCAAATTCAACCACTCGAAATTCAGGTTTGACCGTTTTGGTGGCAGGAACGTATCGGTTGATATGGACAGCGACCGCAGCAAGTTGCCCTAAATCAGACACCGTTGATGTGTTGTTTAATAATTTCCCAACTGTCAATGCGGGTGTGGATTCTGCAATTTGTGGACGTGCAACATTGTTAAACGGTTCGAGTACTGGAACAGGTGCATGGTCAATTGTGACCGCACCGGGCGGCGGAACAGCGATTTTCAGTAATCAAAGTACCGTCAATTCTGGTATTAATGTAACTACGGGAGGTACGTATAGTTTGGCGTGGACGGGAACTTTGACGGGTTGTTCAAAATCAGATACCGTCAATCTTCGATTCAATGATATTCCTGCCGTTTCAAATGTTCGAGACAATTGTAGTGCGCGCAATGACAGTGTCGTCGTTCAATTCAATATCACAGGCGGTACGCAACCTTACACCGTTTTTGTTGGCAACACCAATACCATTGCAGGTACGGTGACGGCGGGCGGTTTGTTTGTTTCTAATCGTCGAGATACTGGGGTTTATCAATATACCGTTCGAGATGCCAATAGTTGTGCGCCGAGCCAAATTTCAGGCAGACAAGCCTGCCGAAATTGTTTCACGGTAGCGGGCGACATGGACATTACGCCTATCAAGGTCTGTCAAGGCGATTCAGCACGCGGCATTTATCTTGGAGGTTACACACGCGACACTTCAAATAATGATACGATTCAATATGTTTTGCACAGAGGCGACGTGAGAACGCAGACTTTGTTCAGAAGCAGAACCCCAACTTTTGGTTTCCGTGCGCCAATGGCATACGACTCAACTTATTTCATTTCAGCAGTTGCGGGTAATGACAGCTCGGGAAATGTAGCATTTAGCGACCCTTGTTTGTCTATCAGCCAAAGCGTACCTGTAACATTCCATCGCAATCCGACGATTGTTTTTGGAGCAGATACAACGGTTTGTGGAAATGGCGGCTGCGCCAATTTGAGATTTTTGATGACGGGAAAACCTAATTTCAATGTCACCATCAACAATGGTGTTTCGGATACAACTTTGTTGAATCAACCTTTGGGAGCCACTTTCCGCGTCTGTCCAACTGCAAATACGACCTATCGTTTGGTATCTATCAGAGATTCAAACAATTGTAGCAACAGCGTTTTGGCAGATATTATGAATGTAACCGTAAGACGAGCGGCATTTGCTGGGCGCGATACCGTTCCACTCAACGTATGTTTTGGTGTGGACACCATCATTTCTTTGCCAACGCAACTCAATGGTGAAGATGCAGGCGGACGTTGGACAGAATATTCATCGCCCACTTCTACGGGCGGACGTTTCAGCGCAGCAGCAGCAACATTCAGAACGTTGGGACAAGCCGTAAATACCTACAAATTTAGATATGTCGTGACAGGCACTGCGCCGTGTCCAAATGATACGGGCGATGTAGTCATCAATTTATTAGCAAAACCAATCGCCGATGCAGGCGTTGACGATACTTTAAATTGTACCAATATTTCAACAGGCGTACAAATTGGGGGCATCAATACATCAACAGGAAACGTAACGTATAGCTGGCAAGGAACAAATTCCAACTCGCCCAGACCAATTGCCAACAATCCAGGTACTTATACCTTGACCGTAACGGGACAATATTGTTCGGCTTCTGATTCCGTTGTGATTTCAATTGACACCGTTTCACCAATTGCACGCATCGTCGCAGACAGAAATGTCGTCAATTGTCGTTTTGATACCGCTCGTTTGGGTGGGTCAACTTCTACACCAATTGGACGATTGAGTTATGATTGGGCATTGGGCGCAAACGTTTTTGACAACAATCCCCTCACGAGTGTTACGCAAGGCGGATTTTACGCACTCATTGTCACCGATACTCGAAATGGTTGTATAGATGTGGACACCGTTACCGTCAATGCAGACAGAGTCAGACCTTTGGTCAGAATTGCAAGACCCCCAGTATTGAACTGCCGTGATAGCTCCATCGTCATTGACGGTTCGGCTTCTTCAAGCGGTTTTGGACGTTATACCTACGCTTGGTCAACTACAAATGGCATTTTTGTTTCGCGTAGAGATACCATTACGCCACGTGTTCGACAAGAAGGTGACTATCGTTTTGTCATTCGAGATACCGTCAATTTCTGTTCGGATTCCGCAAACACCGTCGTCAGACGCGATACCGTCAAGCCGCGTGCCTTCGCACGAGCGCAAGACACGTTGACTTGTCTCAATCAAACCGTCAACCTGACGGGAAGTGGTTCGTCCATCGGTTTAGGCGTTTCTTATTTGTGGACAACTCGCGATGGGCAAATCGTTTCGGGCGCGCAATCACTTGTGCCAATTGTTGATGAAGCGGGTCGCTATTTGTTGACCGTTTCAAATGCAAATAATGGTTGTTTTGATACCGCTTCTATTACAGTAGTGAGAAATACGTCAAGACCAAATGGATTGAACTTAACCGTTCAACAACCAAAATGTTATGGCGGTTGTGATGGAACCATTCGCGTAGATTCCGTCATAGGTGGAACGGGTCCTTACATCTTTTCGATTGATGGAAAAGTTTATACCGCCGTGCGAAATTTGAGAAATATTTGTGCAGGAAGTTATAGATTTTATGTCCAAGATGCAAGCGGTTGTAATTGGGACACTACGTTCTCCATTCGTCAAAATACGCAATTGGCGGTCAGTTTGGGCGGAGATACGACCATTGTACTCGGCGATTCCCTACGAATTCGGGTGTTGACACCAGATACTGCCCTCATTCGACGCATCACGTGGACACCAATCGTGGACAGTGCAGCAAGGAGAAGCACCCGCGCTTTCTCTCAAATCGCTCGACCGTTGGTACAAACACAGTTCAAAGTAACCATCGTGGATTCGTTGGGTTGTTCGGCAACCTCAACCATGACCGTCTTTATCAACAAAGACAGACCATTGTTTACCCCAAATATTTTCTCGCCAAATGGTGACGGATACAATGACAAATGGGTAATCAGTGGTTCGCAAGTCGTCAAATCCATCAAACGATTAGAGATTTTTGACCGTTGGGGAAGCCGCGTTTTTGCAGCGCAATCTTTCAAACCAGACGACCCGAATTTTGGTTGGGACGGAAATTTTGATGGAAAACCACTCAATCCTGCCGTGTTTACTTTCTGGTTTGAAGTCGAATATCAAGACGGACAAACAGAAATTATCGAAGGTGATTTGACGTTGATGAGATAAAAAACGAATTAAAATTTCAATAAAAAAAAAGAAAGAAGGTTTCGCAATATGTGAAATCTTCTTTCTTTTTTTCCAAAAAATGCTACCCCCCAGTATATGTTGTTTAGTTAACGTTTTTTTGCGAAACGTTGGAATACGACGGATTAAAAATTAGGAAAATGGAGAAGAAATAAATAAAAAAGTCCCGTAGGGACGACCGTTATATTAGCGTGGCGTTTCAACGCCTCGCAGCGAATGCAACGAAATCTTTAACTATACAAAAAAATGCCCCCCCCAGTATATTTGCCCTTTTTTTCGATAAAAATATTTTTTTCGCTGAAAAAAACAGGAAAAATACAGAAAACAGAAGCTCATTTTTCCTATTTGAAAATAAGTTTAAAACTTTTTGTCAAATTAAAGTCAAATTAAAATAAAAAATAACTTTAAAACAAATTTGTAAAAATAAATGACGTAAAAATGACTCACACAGCATAAAATTTTGTTTTTTGATAAGAAAGTTGTATATACCTTTGCAGCGTTTTTAAAAACATGACAAATGGAAATTTTAATTATTTTATTCTAACGTTCATTCATTTCTTACATTCATCAAAATTTAGGCATTTACAAAATGAAAAAGGTATTCACGTTTCTCGTAATTTTTTGCAGCGTTCAGTTCGCACAATCGCAAGTTTTAGACACCATTTCGATGGGTGCAGGCTATGCGCAACAGGTTTGGTACAACCTCAAAAATGACACCGAATGGAAATCGCCGCGTGCCAATTGGGACTTGGCGTTCAGCGTCGAGGCGCGCAATGCCACCGTACAAGCCAATCCGTTGGTAAAAGTGTATCGCCCGCGTTTGGCAATTGCAAATGTGACCGCGACGCTTGATACTTTGACGTTGCTCGATTCGGATTTGCTTTACAACACCGATACGGCATGGACTTTTGGCGCGCTCAACAGCACGCGAAATGCCACAAACGTGTTCGATGAAGGTTGGGGACTCTACAACATCGTGTCGCACAATGTCATCGGAGACTCGGTTTTTGTATTGAAATTCCCAAATGGCGCATGGAAAAAGTTTTGGATAGAAAGATTGGCAGTGGACACCGTGTACACCATCAAATACAGCAATCTCGACAATTCAAATACGGTTACCAAAACATTGAGAAAAGCTGATTTTGCAAATCAAAAATTCGCATATTTTAATTTTGCAAACGAAACATTTATCCAAAGAGAGCCAAATAAAGCAAATTGGGATTTGACGTTTACACAATATTATTCGCTTATCCCAGTCCCATCAACTCCTAATATTTTTGCCTATTATATTTTGACAGGAACTTTGGGCAATACAGGTGTCAAATTGGCAAAAGTTGTTGGAGATTCGGCGGCGCGAAATTATCGTGCGGCTACGCCAAAAACAGAAATCAATGTCATCGGCGCAGATTGGAAGTCATTTAGCCCAGCCACCAATCAATGGACGATTGCACAAAATACCTATTTTGTACAAACGTTGGACAGCGTCATTCACCGCCTCGTATTTACAGGTTTTGGTGGCAGTGCAAACGGAAATTTTATTTTCAAACGCCAAAAATTGGGAACAGTTGCCGTTACAGAATTGCCAAACGGGACAAAAGCGAGACTTGCCGTCGCGCCAAATCCAGCGACGGACGGAAACATCACGATTTTGTACGATTTAGGTAGAAACGGCAGCAAAAATGCGACGTTGAGCTTGTCAGACATGTCGGGTCGCGTAGTTTTTCAACAAAACTTGCCTGCTTTGGAAGGTGGTTTGAACCAATGGACATTGCCACAAATCGGTTTGTCAACAGGTTTGTACATCGCCACCATTCGCACTGAATCGTTCATCATCAACGAAAAATTGATGGTTCGATAAGCGAAAAATCATAAAAAAAGCTACCCCCCAGTATCCAAATGCAAAAAATGCTTTTTTACGTCGAAATGATGTAAAAAAGCATTTTTTTTTATCCTCATTCGTCGAATCTGTCCAATTGAAGGCGGCGAATGATTTGAATGATTTTTTGAGCGTATTGCGGGTCGGTCGCGTAGCCGCAACGCTGCAAACCATACGCCCAACCTGCATAATCTTTGGACGACAAAAATTGTAAAGATTTATAATTTGATTGCATCAATAATTGCGAATGCGCCCTAAAACTTTCCCACGCAGAGGCGTACAAACAAAATTTGTCGTTTGGCGTATCGTCTTTAAAAACGCGATGCGGCACGTCATTTTTGAATGTTTTGATGCCAAAATGATTGTTCGTCGCCCGCGTGAGTGCGCTCTCGCCTGCGTCAGATTCCAAAATGCCTTGCGCCAATTTTATGCTGGCAGGAATGCCAAATTTGTCGCGTTCAGTTCTTGCAATTTGCGCAAAACGACGAATGTAATCTTGATATTTTTCCGTTTTGTCTTTGGGCAATGCAGTTTCTTTTGCCAACAAAGCACTTACGTTTTGAAAATTATTAGCCAAACCCCATTTTGCAACGGCTTGATTGGCGGCAACGGCAACGGGTTTTACTTCCGTTTTGACGACCGTTTTCACGGGCGCGGCGGCAGCAATTTTCAACGAAGTTTTGACGGCGTAAGGATTCGCTTTTTGAGGCTGCGTGTTGGCTTTTTGGTCTAAAAATGCCAATTTATCGTTGCTTGCGGCTTCGGAATTTGTCGAAACGCCAACGGCTGACCGCGTGCCTAACACATAATCGTTGCCAAATAAACGGAGCGGAATGGCGAAATCATGCGTCCAAATATACCAAACGCCCATCGCCGCAACGCCCACAGGCAACCAGCCCGCAACACGGCGCAACGACGATGTACGCGAATTGGCAATCGAAGAAACACTATGGGAAAACACAAAATTCTCTTTACTCGACAACGCGCCCACAAAACTTGACAAGCCTCTGAACGTGAGAAAACGATGGCGAAATGCGCCTAAAAAATGCCCGATACGCGACCAAAAACCGAAGGAAAACGATGGGCGCGTTTGCCAAGTCGTTGCACCCGTGTGCGCGAAACCGTTTTGTTGAAACGGATTTTCAGCCGATTTTCGTTGATAAAATGTGCCGCGTTGCTGATATTTTTTTTCAAAAGGCGTGTCGAAATTGGGTTCGGATTCTATTTTTACGTCCACAACTTGCGGCGACACGACGGGCGGCGTTGTGGTTTCGGCAGTTTCGCTGTTTTGCGGTTGCCGATTGGAAAAATTTCCGTAGTTATATAAACCGTTCATAATCAATATTTTAGATAAGAGGTAATTAATATTTTTCAATTCTCAAAAATGTTTCAACAAACAAAATACTTTTTGTTTTAAATTTTTCTACCGCAAAGGTACAATTTGTTTTGAAAACAAAAAAACAATTTTGATATTTTTAAAACATTTTTTTTATAATTATTCTTTTTTTTGAAAATGGGTTTGAAAAATGGAAAAAAGGCTACCCCCCAGTATAATCCCCCCGAAGGGTGGAAGTTGGATATTTTTTTTTGTTTTTGGGGACAACTGACGTTCAAGAAAATATCAACACGAGACATGAAAGGCGAAATATTTTTAAAACAAAAAATTTTTTAATAAAAAAAATAAAAAATGCAGGAGAAAAGGTCAAAAAATGGTTTGGATACTGGGGGGGGTGCTTTTTTTGAAAAATTTGTAATTATTTTTAGTTTTTTTTGCGAAAATGTTTTTTTTATTGGTAGAAGAATTGTATCTTTGCGGGCTAATTTGGCTAATTTTGTTTTTGGGTGTTCCATAACCATCGAGGATTAAATACATGATAAGATTTTTTGCTATTGGCAGCGTTGCTGAGTACTCGTTTCGCAGTTGATGATTTTTTAAAGCAGTTTGGTTGATTTCGTTTCGCGAAGTCATGCAAACTTTTTTGTGTTTTGTGTA
>JBJOPA010000399.1:0-7054 GCA_046051005.1 Bacteroidota bacterium | reverse complement strand
GCTCGTGGGTTTTATGTGAGTTCTTGGATAGATGAAAATACGGGAAATGTAATTAGCCGTTCACAAGATACGTTTAGGATAACGATGCAACGTAGCTGGCGTATCAAAGTTCATTTCGCTTTGGCTTCAACCAATTACCTTTGGGACACCGTCCGCATCAACACTTGCTCTGGCAGTTTTGACGATGCGAGCGGCGAAAACATAAATTATCGAAATAATATCAATTACAAATGGCAGTTGAATGTGCCAGTGGGTAATTTGATTCAACTCGACTTCACGCGCATGAACACGGAGGCGTGCTGCGATGCCGTTGCCGTCTATGATGGCGCAGACGGAAATGCCCCATTCATCGGCAATTTTAGAGGAAATCTATTGCCGCCCACTATTATTAGCTCGTCTAATCATTTATTTTTACAATTTATCACCAATATCAGCAATGTGGCGGACGGTTGGGCGGTGCGACACGCCTGCATTATGGGAAACACATTAGATTTAAATATCAACAACTTGCAAGGCGGACAAGTGACGGGGGCAGGAGTTTATCGAGATAGCGCGACCGTGACGGCACTTGCTACGCCCCATCTCGATTGGCGTTTTACACGCTGGACAGAAGACGGCGTAACCGTCAGTACCAACGCCGAATATATGTTCAGAATTAATTCAAATCGTCAATTGATGGCACATTTTGAACTCGAAACCAGTACCCAATCCGTTAAATTAAACGAAAATTTGTTCACGATTTCGCCCAACCCAAATCAAGGCATTTTGAAGTTGGATTTGACCCAAAATGAAACTGGTTTTGCCGTTGAAATTCTGAATTTGGTGGGGCGAACGGTGTATCAATCAGAAATTGAATCGGGTACTTTGTCGCATAAAATTACCCTTGATGCCCCAACAGGCGTTTATTTTGTCCGACTAAAAAATAAAAATCATCAATCCATCATCAAAAAAATTGTGATGATTCGTTAAAAATGCTACCCCCCAGTATATTTGGCTTTTTTTGATAAAAATTTACATTTTTTTGAGGAGAACGTACATCTTTTCGGAAAAAGTTTGTAAATTTGCGCCGCTTTTCGAGGTTTTGAAAAGTATTTTTAATTTTTTTTTATGCTAATACCGATTTTCGTAATCGCAATTGGTTCATTTTTAAATCATTTAGTTTAAATGGCTATTTATCTTCCAAAAGAAAAAGTTGCAGAAATTTTCGCAACTTATGGTGGTGGTGAAGGCAATACTGGCTCAACAGAAGGGCAGATTGCATTGTTTACGTACCGCATCGAGCAATTGTCAAAACATTTGCAATTGAACAAAAAAGACCACGCTTGTCGTCGTGCATTGTTGTCGTTGGTGGGTCATCGCAAACGTTTGTTGGCGTATTTGATTAAAAAAGACATTCGTCGCTACCGTGCAATCATCGAAAAATTAGGCATTCGTAAATAATTTTTCCGTAACTTTTAAAAAAAGTTTACAAAAAATGAAAAAAGTGTTTCAGAAATGGAACACTTTTTTTGTTTTTGCGTTTAACGGTGGAATTAAAAAATAGTTCATAACGGTTCTAACGGGAGCGATAAAGCGGTTTGAGGGGTAGCACGTTTCATAAATCATAGTCAGGTTCATTCAGAAAACAACAACCCGTAGGTTTTCTATCTTATTTACCTCGATTTTCGATTTTTCAATCATTGCAAAATCTTCTTATTTTTCGTCCATAATTTCTATATTTTTTTAAACATTCTTTTTAAAAAAATAGGACGAAAATAGCTTACTTTTCCATTCTCTTTATTGGTGTTTATGCAAAAAGTTTTCAATCTCGCATTGATGACTCCATTTTTGGCATTTATACTGGGGGGGGCATGAAAAAGTAAAAAAAAGCTTCCGAAACAAAAATATATTTTTTGTTTCACCTTATTTTTTTTCAACAACGTTTTTTGACTGAACTATTTTTTGCGTTTTTGAAAAGAAATAAATTTTTAATATTTTAAACTTAAAATGGGTAAACCAATCCCCGTAAGTGTTTCCTTCAACTTGCCCGACGGTCGGGAAGTAGTGATTGAAACAGGCAAATTGGCAGCACTTGCCAACGGTTCCGTCGTCATCAGATGCGGCACCACCATGATTTTCGCAGTTGCAACGGCAGCTGAAAAACCAAAACCAGACCTCGATTTTTTCCCGCTTTCGGTAGATTATCAAGAAAAATTCGCTTCGGCAGGTCGCATTCCAGGCAATTTCTTTCGCCGCGAAACCCGCCTTTCGGACTACGAAATCATCATCAGTCGTTTGATTGACCGCGCTTTGCGCCCACTTTTCCCCGACAATTATCGTTGTGAAACGCAAATTATCATCAATTTGCTCTCTGGCGACAAAGAAACCATGCCCGATGCGTTTGCAGCATTGGCAGCATCGGCAGCCATCGCTGTGTCTGACATTCCGATTGAACAATTGATTTCGGAAGTGCGCGTTGCAAAAGTAAATGGCGAATACCTCGTCAATCCAACTCGCGCTCAAATCGGCGAATCTACGTTGACCATCATCGTCGGTGCTACGTTAAACAACGTCACGATGGTAGAAGGCGAAGCCAAAGAATGTCAAGAAACTGAACTCGTAGAGGCTATCAAAGTCGCACACGAAGCCATCAAAACCCAAATCCATGCACAAATGGAATTGGCAAAATTGGTGAACGCTGTGCCACGCGAATTGCCAGAATTGCCAAGCAACCCAGCGTTGAAAGCACGCATGACAGAACTTGCTGATGCCCGCGTTGCCGACATCGCCCGTTCTGCTTCTGACAAAAAAGCACGCAAAAAAGCGTTGGAAGTTGTCAAAGAAGAAACAATGGCAACATTGCTTGAAGAAATGGGAGAAGAAGCGTTTGCCGCACAAGGCAAATTGCCGTCAGAATATTTTGACAAAGTAAAGAAAAACGCCATTCGCATGGTCATTTTGAACGAAGGAATCCGTCTCGACGGACGTACTTCGGCGCAAATTCGACCAATTTGGACAGAAATTGATTATTTGCCTTCCACACACGGTTCGGCGATTTTCACACGCGGCGAAACGCAAGCACTTACCACGCTCACACTCGGCACCAAACTTGACGAGGCAATGCACGACACGGCGATGGAAGTGACGTATGAAAAATTCTTATTGCATTATAATTTTCCGGGCTTTTCGGTGGGCGAAGTGAAACCGCAACGCGGTCCAGGTCGTCGCGAAGTAGGTCATGCAAATTTGGCAGCGCGTTCGTTGCGTCAAATTTTGCCAGCCTCGCCTTACACGATGCGTATTGTTTCTGACATTTTGGAATCGAACGGTTCTTCTTCGATGGCAACCGTTTGTGCGGGTTCTTTGGCATTGATGGACGCAGGTATCCAAATTCCGAATCACGTGGCGGGTATCGCGATGGGTATGATTGCAGAAGGCGGAAAAGTGGCGATTTTGTCCGATATTTTGGGCGATGAAGACGCTTTGGGCGATATGGATTTCAAACTCACGGGAACCGTAAACGGTATTTGTGGCTGTCAAATGGACATCAAAATTGATGGTTTGCCTTACGAACAACTCACGCAAGCCCTCTTGCAGGCGCGTGCAGGTCGTTTGCACATCATCGGCGAGATGAACAAAACGATTGAAAAACCACGCGAAGATTTCAAACCACATGCACCGCGTGTTGTCGAAATTGTGGTGGACAAAGACTTTATCGGTCCAATTATCGGTCCAGGTGGCAAAATTATTCAAGAAATTCAACGCGAATCGGGCGCAACCATCACCATCGAAGAAAAAGATGGACACGGTTATGTCTCTATTTTTGCAACCAATCGCGATGCCATTGACAACGCCGTTGGTCGAATCAACAAAATTACTTATACACCACAAGTTGGCGAAAACATTGACGGAACCGTTTCTTCGGTGATGCCATACGGCGTGTTTGTAAGTTTGGGCGGCAACAAAGAAGGGCTTTTGCACGTTTCGGAAATGTCGTATTCGAGAATTGACAACGTAGAAGACGTTTATAAAGAAGGCGACCCAGTCAAAGTTCAAATCATTGAAGTAGATAAAAAAACAGGGAAATTGCGCTTGTCTTGCAAACCATTGTTGGAAAAACCAGAAGGTTATGTGGAACGTCCACCACAACCGCGCCCTGAACGCAATGACCGCGATAGTCGCGGCGGTGGTCGTGATGACCGTCGCGGTGGCGGCGGTGGCGGTCGCAATGGTGGCGGCGGCGGCGGATTCCGCAGATAATATTTTCAAAAAAAATATTGAATTATAACAAAAAACTTGGCTACGTCTGCTTGATGTAGCCGAGTTTTTTGTTTTATTCTGTCAATTTATTGTTTATTTTTATTAGTTTTTATGTTTATAAATTTAATACCCATAATTTGGTATTTAATTTGTTAAGATAAAGTGCAATCCATTGAACAACCCTAAAAAAGAGTACCCCCCAGTATAAAACAACCTATTTTGTTACAAGCTACTATTTTCTATTGCTAATTCTCATTTTTTAGCTCCCGAAACCACGTCACGCTTTTTTTTGATTATTTTTCTCAAAAATTTATATTATTTTTTTATTTTATATTTAAAATATTATAAAAAGAATTATTTTTGCAAGCTAATTATTTTTAATCTATTTATCAGCCTAAAATTTAGAGTCAAGAGCGTTGAAGAATCAGTCACAAAACCAGTCATTTCGACTCGCTTTCTCTGAAATATTCTTTGCTATTTTGCAGCGAAATTAAAAAAAAATCCACAAACTGTAATGGAGCATCGTATCCTCAATAATCTAAAAATTGGTGTAAAAACCGCTTCACTCATCGCTTTTTGGTCGTTGATACTGGGGGGTAGCACCGCACAGGCACAAGGCACACGCGGCAACGGAAAACCCGCCGCAGGAAGCAACAAAACAGGCATTTCGCCTTCGTTAGAACGCCAATTTAAGCGCGACGCAGCCCGACTTGCCCTCCGCGTGACGATGGAAAAAGGCGAAGACGCACGCTATTTGCCCGTCATTATCCCAAGAGACAATGTGGCTTCGCTCTACAAAGCACTCATTGCCATCTACAATAGCGACGAAACGGCAAAATCTATCGCAAGATGCAACGTACACACCTATCCAAATCCTTCGATTGACCACTTGGTCATCATCTACAAACGGAATGTGGAATGGGCGGGCATGTTGCGACAAGGGGTGACAGAAACCACCAGCCCCGCGTTCAACAAACTGCTTGAACAATACGATTTGGTGATTGAAAAACACGTTCAATGGAACGAAACGCTTGACGCGGTCACCATTCGCTCCAAAGAATTGCTCAATATGGCAGCGTTGGCTTCTAAATTTGACGACATCGCAGGCGTGGTGCAAATTGATTTGGGATTGCCAAAAGTGGCAGGCAACGACATCAAAGTTCGGCGCGTGCAAGATGGTTGGGAATTTGATTTTATCTCTCAATTTGGCGGCGCAGGCAGCAACAAACAACACGTTTGGCGATACAAGGCACTCTACAACGGGCAAGCCAGTTTTGTCAAAGAATGGGGCGACCCGATTCCTGCGTGGATGCGTTGCAGCATGGACAATCAGCCCGTCATCGCCACAAATAGGTGATTTTTAATTTATAAAATATTGATTAATAATTTATTATAAAATTGATTAAAAAATATTCAAAAAAATTACAAAAGAGTTGTTACTGCCTTTGTGCGCTAACGTCTAAAAGATTATCACAAGCAATCGGTTTGTGTCCCTTGAATATGTGAATATCATGGTGTCTGTTCGTTCAGGCACCATTTTTTTTATTAAAAATGCTTTCTTCCCTCCTTCGGGGGGATTATACTGGGGGGGGCATATTTTTACAAATTATTCACTTTTTTTATAAAAAAAATCCATAAAAAATACCTTAAAAATGGTATTTTTGATTAAATCATGTAAAATTTTCAATATAAAAGAGCCGATTTATACCTTTGAAAAATAAAATATTTTACTTTTGTCGAATAAATTAAAAAAACTATGTTTTCACTACCTAAATTGGCATATTTCTTGGATTAGCAGCATAAGATTAATATGTAAATTAACATTTCGTTTAGTCTTTAACTATGATTTCTACATAACTTGAAACCGCATCCTTTATCCATCTACTACTCTATCGTATTATTTTTTAAAAAAAAATATTTTAACTCCAATCGTATGAAAAACCTGACAACAAGTTTCCTCGCCGTAGGATTGCTGTTTGCGAACTTTCCAAGTTCCATTTCGGCAGCTTCGCCTTTTGCTGCTGCCAACTATTGCGTTGCAGTTGCGGCATCTGTTTCTGGCACTATCACGGGCGCAGACGGCGAGCCATTGGTGAACGTTGCCGTGTCTTTGAAAGGCACCGCCGTCACTACTTTTAGCGACCTGAATGGTCAATTTACCATCGAAGCCGCCAACGGTGCGGTTTTAGTTTTCAAAATGGCGGGCTTCAAAAGCCAAGAAATGGTGGTTGATGCCATTCGCAACGTCAAAATTGTAATGTTCGAGCAAGCCACTTTGGGCGCAGGAAAAGCCGTGAGCGTAGGCTCGCGTGACCAAACGCGTAAAGAAATCGAAGACGATGCCACGCCATTCGCCGTTGACATCATTGCCGTAAAAGACGTGATGAACCAATCGGGACACCTCGAACTCAATCAGATTTTGCAATACGCAGAACCTGCCTTCAACGCCAGTCGTCAAACGGGCGCAGATTTGGCAGACCACGTTGACCCCGCTTCGTTTCGAGGATTGGGAACCGACCAAGTTTTGGTTTTGGTGAACGGAAAACGCTATCACACATCGGCAAATATCAATGTTTTTGGTACACGCGGACGCGGAAATGCAGGAACCGACCTCAATGCCATTCCAGCTTCGGCGGTCGAACGCATCGAAATTTTGCGCGACGGCGCAGCAGCGCAATACGGTTCTGATGCCGTTGCAGGCGTTATCAATATCGTTTTGAAAGAAAATGTGAAAGGCACATCGGGCAGCATCACGAGCGGAACCAATGTAACGGGTTGGGGTTCGACTTTAAACTACGGCAACGTAGGGAAAATT
>JBJOPA010000398.1:0-4855 GCA_046051005.1 Bacteroidota bacterium | reverse complement strand
AAAACAAGTTTGGTTTTTGAGAGTTGAAAAAATTTTTGTTTAAAGTGATTTTTATTTTTTTTTAAAAAAAGGGCTAAAAAGGGGTTGATATACTGGGGGGGGGCTTATCTTTGACGAAAATTCAGTTTTTTATCTTATCAAATCAAAAAAAGAAATTATGCCAACGGTAAAACATTTAGAAAAAATAGCTTCACAAGTTCGACGCGACATTGTTCGCATGGTTCATCAAGCGAATAGCGGTCATCCAGGCGGTTCGTTGGGTTGTGCGGATTTTCTGACGGCGTTGTACTTTGACATCATGCGCCACCACCCCACTCCATTTTCGATGGAAGGCAAAAACGAAGATGTTTTTTTCTTATCCAATGGTCATATTTCGCCTGTTTTTTATTCCGTTTTGGCGCGTTCGGGCTATTTTCCTGTTTCAGAAATGGCGACTTTTCGCAAACTCAACTCGCGTTTGCAAGGTCACCCCACCACGCATGAAGGTTTGGAAGGCGTTCGGATTGCGTCGGGTTCTTTGGGGCAAGGCATTTCGGTAGCGTGCGGCATGGCGTTGGCAAAACGTTTAGACGGCGACACGGACAGCCTCGTGTATGCACTCACGGGCGACGGCGAATTGCAAGAAGGTCAAATTTGGGAAGCCGTGATGTTTGCAGCGCACAATAAAATAGACAATTTAATCGTCACCGTTGACTGGAACGGGCAACAAATTGACGGTTCTAACGACCATGTGCTTTCTTTGGGCGATTTGCGCGGCAAATGGAAAACTTTTGGTTGGGAAACCATAGTTTTAGAAGACGGAAACAACATGCAAAAAGTAGTTTCGGCGTTGCGAAAAGCTAAAAAATTGGCTGGAAACGGCAAACCAATTGTCATCTTGATGAAAACCCAAATGGGCGCAGGCGTAGATTACATGATGGGCAGCCACAAATGGCACGGCATTGCGCCAAATGCAGAACAAACCGCCCGCGCAATGGCACAACTCGAAGAAACATTAGGCGATTTTTAATTTTTTTTTGCGAAAAAATATTATAAAAAAAATCACATTGAATCTGAAAGTAGATTCAATGTGATTTTTTTATAGGTTAAAAATTCTATAAAAATGGGCTTTTTTTCTCCAAAAAAGCGGATTATACTGGGGGGTAGCTTTTTTTATAAAATTTTATAAGGATTTTAATTTTTTACAAATTTCAATGCTTTTGCGATGCCTTCGGGTGCGCCGTTTGCGTCAAAATTTTGAATTTGTAGGATATAACTTCCGTCTTGCAAATCAGCAACGTCCAAATTTAAGGTTTGATTGCCTTCTTCCAAAAAGCCAAAATTTTTCTCCTGCACTTTTTGCCCTAAAACATTGTAAACAAATGCTTTACAATTGGTATTTTTCGACAAATCAATGTAAATATTGATATTGTGTTGAACTGGATTTGGCGCAATATCAATTCGATTGACTACTTTTTCAAGGTTTTCAGTAGCCGAAGCGACGGAACCGCAGTTGGAAGTTCCGACGACAAAAGCGCGTTGCACCCATTCTGGATTGTCAATAAACGGATTGCGATTGCCTTGATAGATGGCGGCACGGCGGTTTCTTTCGCGTTCGGCTGCATCAGGCGGGTCTTGCGTGTGCCATTGCCAAAGCGTAGAAAGTGACGCAACATCGTAAATCGGGTGTCCATAACCCGCCATCACATCGCCATACATGGTATAAAAATATAAAATGGCGCGTGCCGTATTTCCTTTTTGTTGTTCACGCGGTTCAAAATTGGTATTTCGCGTGCTAAATTCTGCCCATTCGTCAATTTGAGTCGTCGGAATTGCGGTTTGTTCTGCGGTATTTTTCATCCACTTTGTGGTCAACGCATCGGCAACATCGGCGAGGATAAAATTTGCGCGAACATTGTTCCAAGTGTCATACGTTGGGAACAAATGGTGCATGTCGCAAACCATCGGTTCGTTTGAATTGAAAAAACTTTGCGGAACCGTGTGTTCGCAATTGATGGGCAAAATGCCCGTCGTTTCATTTCCGTTTCTATGAAATTGGCGATAACCACCGTAAATACAGACCAAAGAGTCGTTGTTGTTGTCCACAAAGGCGTACATTTTTTTACGCACCACCGAGTAGCCAAGCGTTTGAAACTTGCCCGTATAGAAATTTTGTTTAATCCATGTACGAGCGGCGGCACAATCAAGACCCGTAGGCATCACTTGCGCAAAAACGCCGTTTATACTGGGGGGTATGCCCAAAGCGAGTGTAAAGGCAATTTTTAGTAAAAAATTTTTCATTACTCCGTAATTATTTTTTTTTGACGAAATTAATAAACAAAAACAAAATTAGTAAACAAAAAGAAGACTGCAAAGTTACAAAAAAGTCCAAACATTCCGCATAAAAAAAAGAGGATTGCCGTGGCAACCCTCCTCACTATTACAAACAAAACCAACTAAAACCAAACTGGGTGACGCTATCGAAAGCGTCAAATTTCGTTTTTAAAAAATCTACAACTTTTTCATAATTGCCTTTCAAGTACCTTTCAAATGTTTTTCAAAACTGAACGACACATATAAGACGCTATTAGAACGATTTAGTTGCACATTTTGTGACAAAAAAAAGGGGATTAACAAATCATTTTGCATTAACAAAACTGCTTAACATTTCCACTTTTTGTTTCTTAACATATAGACGACATTATAACGTTTGGTGACGGCTAAAAATCCGAAATAACTTGAAAATGACTTAATTTTTACATTTTTAGTCATTTTCGACCGTCTTTCACATTTTTTTTATTTTTATGACAAAAAAATATGTTACTTCTTGTCATCTGTGCGTCTTATTGTTTTGGTTCAGTTGGCTGGAAAAAAAATCACCCGCAGACCGAAATCCGCGGGCGACCAAAACAACAAACTTATAATCCCATGAACATATTACCCAAACCTATTGTGCTGTTTAAAGCGCAGCAACGCTTTTTTTTTGTTTTAAAACACCTTTAGCTTATTTGAAGACAAAACGCTGAAAAGCTATTTTTGTTTAAAATAAAATTTATCGTGACGTTTTTTTTACAATCTCGCCGAACATTCTTTCTGGCGAACTTTCGCTTATATAGACGCAGCTTTCAAAAAAAAGTATCACACAAAGTCACCGCGTTAACAGACAGTTAACATATTGTACTTTTGACACTAAGTATGCAATTTTGTTGTTTGAAAAACTGTTATGTCACAAAAGCCCGCAAAAGTATAAAAAAAAATGAATTTCAAGTATTTTTTATACTTTTTTTCATATATTTTTTTATTTTACGTTCATTGTCCTTTCGGATATTTTTTATCAAAGTCTTCCCAACTTTGGGTTCTAAAATTTTCTCCGAACACAAATTTCAGTTCTGGCATAATTTGATAAGGCTGTTTAAAACCTGGTGAAATCATGACCCGTTCAAATTTTTCGGTCAAATAGACAAAAGAAGGAAACGACATTTGCTGGTCTAACAACGACAATGCAAGCGTGTGAAACCCTTTTCCATTGCCCATATCGTAGTAAGTGAACGCATTTTTTTGGAAAATAACGGTATCGCGGCGTTCTGCATCTAATTTTACACAATAAAAATTTTCGCTCATATAAGCAGACACGCTGTCGTTGACAAAAGTGGATTTATCCATCTTTTTGCACCAACCACACCAATCGGTGTAAACGTCAACAAAGAACTTTTTAGGCACTGTTTCGTTGCGTTTCACGGCTTCTTCCCAAGAAATCCATTCGATTTTGCCACCCGATTTTGCGGTTTGCGCAGTCAAAGTAAAGCTAAATGCGGCAAAAAGAAAAAAAGAAAATACTTTTTTTGCAGTAAGAAACGAGTTGTTCATTAGTAATATGAATGGTTTTTTTAGAAGAAAAATTCCAAAAATATTTTTTAAATTAGATGTATAATTTTACTTTCTAAAATTATACATCTACAAAAGTTGCGAACAATTGAAAAACAAAGACCTAAATTTTGGTAACTTGGCAAATTAACTTAAAAGAAAAAATTTGAGCAACTTTTTCAAACAATTTAAGATTTGAAATGTTTGTTGATATTACGAAAAGCCCAAAATGTATAGTGAAGTATAATTATAAGGCAAAGGTACACCCTATTTTTAAATAATCAAATAATAAACCATATTTTTACATTTTTTTAAGAAAAAAATTTCACAACATGACAAAAAAGAAAATTGTAGTTGCCATCGGCGGCGCAAGCGGGTCTATCTATGCCAAAATATTATTAGACAAATTACAGAACATGACCGAACAAATTTCGGAAATAGGGGTCGTAATGACCAATAACGCCAAATTTAATTGGGAATTTGAACTCGGCAATCGAGATTTTGAAGATAAATATAATTTCACATTTTTTGACAAACAAAATTTCATGGCTCCCTTTGCTTCGGGGTCGGCGCGCTATCAAACCATGATTGTTTGCCCTTGTTCGATGGGACTTTTGGGGCGCATTGCAGCGGGCATTTCCGACGACCTCGTCACCCGCGCCGCCGACGTGATGCTCAAAGAACGCCGCCAACTCCTGCTCGTCACGCGAGAAACGCCACTTAGCATTATCCATATCCGAAATATGTTGACCGTCAGCGAGGCGGGTGCGGTTGTCGTGCCAGCTGTCCCAAGTTTTTACAGCCGCCCCGAAACCGTTGAAGAAGTAGCCGCAACGGTCGTGGATAGGGTGTTGGATTTGGCAGGTTTTGAGCAAAAAAGTTATAGATGGGGTGAATGAATGAAAAAAATTATAATTTTGTCCCCCCCCCCAGTATAAATGCCCTTTTTGTAAGAAAAATGCTTAAAAAACAATGAAAATTTATACGCTTGACCTCCAATTTTTAAATCATG
>JBJOPA010000397.1:0-5662 GCA_046051005.1 Bacteroidota bacterium | reverse complement strand
ATACACCGCACCGCCTTACCTGCGCGTGAGAGAAAATTTGAAACGCATCAACGAAATGTTATAAAATTATAGAAAAAATGTACCCCCCAGTATAAATCGCCTTTCATACGTGTGAAAGGCGATTTTTCTGAAAAATTATTAATTTTGTGTTTTATGCCTATTTAATTCAAATAGATTTTAAAATTTTATGTTGTTTTAGAGGCAAAATACTGGGGGGGCATCAAACGATGGAATGAAAACGATTTTTAATGCCATTTCTAAAAATATTTTGACCATATTTTGACAACTATTTTCTGCACATTAAATCATATCTTTGTGGCGATTTTAATCACCATGTTTAAAGAAAAAAACAGGAAAAAATATGTTGAAATATTGGTATTGGAAAATAGCGGCAGTAGCGATGGTATTATACGTCATCTTTATGGGATTGTGCGTGCCTGCCAAACCAACGCTTTACGCCATCACGCCCGAACAAGTCCTCGCTGGCGAAACCATTTCGCTGAAAGTGGAGGGTTACAACACGTCATTTTCACAACAAAAAAATGGGCGCGCTTGGTTGCGACTAAAAGGAAAAGCCTTTGCCCTCGCCGCACAAAAAATTGAGATTGCAGACGACCGACATGCGACTTTTCAGTTTCAAATTCCAAAATTTTTGCCTTTGACGGACAAAATTGGCGAATTTAGCGTCATTTTTGACGAAGAAAAAGGAGGAACCGTTTATGGCATTCGTCGCCTCATGGTCACCCAAGACAGCGTCAACGAAGCGGCGGGAATTGCCGCGTTTTCGCAGCGGGTGGCTGATTTGCACCCATCAACGGCGCGTTTTCGTTTTCCTTTGCAACCGATTAATCTGGAAACCAATCGCAACTTGTTTTTCCACGTTCCGATGTGGTTTGCGATGCTGTTTTTGTTGTCCATTTCATGTTTTTACAGCATCATGTATTTGCGAAAATTGAATAAAAACCTCATCGAAACCAATGTTGTTGATGCCCATTCACTCGACCTAAAAGCCGATGCGTTTGCCCGCGTGGGAACACTTTTTGGAACTTTGGGATTCGTAACAGGCATGTTGTGGGCAAATTATACTTGGGGAAGTCCTTTAACGATGGATATAAAATTAATTTCCGCAGGCGTTTCGATTCTCATTTATTTTGCGTATTTTATTTTCCGAAATTCTTTTGAAGACCGTGAAAAAGCGGCACGTTTTTCGGCAGTTTACAATATTTTTGCCTTTGTGAGTTTGCCGACATTGATTTTTGTTTTGCCGCGTCTGACGGCGAGTTTGCATCCTGGAAACGGCGGAAATCCCGCATTGAGCAGCGAAGACACCGACAATACGTTGAAATTTGTGTTTTATCCCGCTTGCATCGGGTGGATTTTGATGGGCATTTGGATAGCCCAACTCGTTCTCCGTTCTGAAATGTTGAAAGAACGTTTTTTTGCGAAAACCACCATTTGGCAAGATGCCATCGCTGAAAAGTAAGAAAAAAAATAGAAAATAGCTACCCCCCAGTAAAATCCCCCCCCAAGCCCCCCCGAAGGGAGGGAGAATATTTTTTTTTGACGTTTTGATACGCCAATTGTGATGATTTGATTGTAATTATTTTTAAAAATATATGTGTTGAGAAAATGACTTCAAAACAACAAAAAATTGATGCCTTCGACCCAAGCGGCATCGGTCTGAAAAACGGAAATTTCATCGGTCTGCCTTTTGACGAAGACGAATCTGATGTCATTTTGTTGCCCGTTCCTTGGGACGTAACGGTCAGTTACAGCGACGGAACGGCAATGGCTGCGCAAAATATTTTACATGCGTCGTCTCAACTCGATTTGTTCGACCCCGATGTGCCAGACGCTTGGCAACGCGGCATTTTTGTGAAAGATGTAGAAGGAGACGGTTTTGCTGCCGAAAAAATGTTGCACCGAAGCCGAAGATTGCGCCCACAAGCCAAAAAATATATAGATTTTTTGGAAAATGGCGGCGATTTGGAAGACAGCATGGACATGCAGCACATTCTTCAAAATATCAATGCGCAATCCGATTGGGTTCGGGCGTGGGTGAAGGCGCGCACAGGCGCATTGCTCGAAAATGGAAAATTGGTCGGACTCATCGGCGGCGAACATTCCATTCCCTTGGGATATTTGGAGGCATTGGCTGAACATCACGAAGCCTTTGGCGTGTTGCAAATTGATGCCCATTTCGACCTCCGCGAAGCCTACGAAGGGTTCACTTTTTCCCATGCGTCCATCTTTTTTAATGCTTCCAAAAGGGTTAAAAATATTGAAAAATTTGTTCACGTCGGAATCCGTGATTTTTGTGAAGAAGAAGTCAATTTTGTGAAATATTCTAACAAAAGACACGAAGTTTTCTATGACCAACAAATTAGAGAAATGCAAATGATGGGCAATACGTTTGAACAAATTTGTGATAAAATTGTCGCTGCTTTGCCGCAAAAAGTGTATATTAGTTTTGATATTGATGGACTTGACCCGACGCTTTGCCCCAACACAGGCACGCCCGTCGCAGGAGGTTTTCAATATTGGGAAGCCGTTTATTTGTTGAAAAAAGTAGTTGCTTCGGGGCGCGTTATCATTGGTTTTGATTTGTCCGAAGTCGGCGGCGATGGACACGAATTTGACGGAAACGTCGGTGCCAGATTGCTCTACAAATTGTGTAATTTAATGGCATTTTCTCAAAAAAATGCTTAAAAAAAGCCCCCCCCCAGTATAAATCACTTAAAAATCATTATAAAATCATTTTTTTCCTAAAAAAATAAAAATCAAATTATAAAAAATGTCAACAGTGAAAACCATGCAGGCGGCGAAAAATGCGCCTTTGAAAAACGAAGTTTTAGACGATTTTCCGATTAACGGAACCGACCACATCGAGTTTTATGTCGGCAACGCAAAGCAATCGGCGATGTATTATCAAGCCGCTTTTGGCTATCAACTCATTGCCTACAAAGGACCCGAAACAGGTTCGCGCGAAATCGTGAGTTATGTTTTGCAACAAGGAAAAATTCGGTTGGTCTTGACGGCTGCCGTCCACGCCGACCATGAAGTTGCCAAACACGTACAACAACATGGCGATGGCGTAAAAGTATTGGCGTTGTGGGTGGATGATGCGGAAATGGCGTGGAAAAAAGCCGTCGAACGCGGAGCCATCTCCGCTTTCGAGCCACAAAAACAAACCGACGAAACAGGCGAAGTACGCATGGCAGCGATTCGTACCTACGGCGACACATTACATACTTTTGTAGAACGAAAAAATTATAAAGGCGCATTTTTGCCGGGTTTTGCGGCGAAAAAAAGTGCGTTTCCTTCAAAATCGGTGGGTTTGCAATACGTTGACCATTGCGTCGGAAATGTAGAATTGGGACGCATGAACGAATGGGTGGAATTTTATGAAAAAGTAATGGGCTTTAAATTGCTGGTCACATTTGACGACAAAGACATTTCTACCGATTATACGGCATTGATGTCAAAAGTGGTGTCAAATGGCAACGGATTCATCAAATTTCCTATCAATGAACCTGCAAACGGCAAAAAAAAGTCGCAAATTGAAGAATATTTAGATTTTTATCAAGGCGCAGGCGTGCAACACATTGCGGTGGCGACAAATGATATTTTGAAAACGGTGTCACAATTGCGCAAAAATGGCGTGGACTTTTTGCACGTTCCAGAAGTGTATTATGAAGATTTGTTGCAACGTGTGGGAAATATTGATGAAGATATTGACAAATTGCGCGATTTGAATATTTTGGTGGACAGAGACGAGGAAGGCTATTTGTTGCAAATTTTTACGAAACCCGTTCAAGACCGTCCGACCGTTTTTTACGAAATCATTCAAAGAAAAGGCGCAAAATCTTTTGGAAAAGGAAATTTCAAAGCCCTTTTTGAAGCCATCGAAAGAGAACAGGCATTGCGAGGAACATTGTAATTTTTTGCAATGAAAAAAGACAAAAAATGATGAAAAAATTGGAGTTTATACTGGGGGGGGGGCTTTTTTTGCGTTCCAATTGTCGCGAAAAGGCGGAAGGTTGTTTAGACATTAAAGCCAAAAATTTTAGTGTGTCGGCTGATGCCTCGTGTAGCGCGTGTTGCACCTATCCGAGCCTCACGATTGGTTGGGATACGGCAAATTTTCCGAGAAATAAAAAATTTTTGGTAACAAATGGAGATAGTTGCGAAATTTTATCTTGGAAAATTTTGTTTTCTGAATTTCAGTTGACAAGTTCCGATAATGTCGTGAGTCGCATTTCGGATAGCGTTTTGTTGGTCAGAAATGCGGATAGCAGCCGTCAGATTAATGATTTTGGTATTTTGTCTTTCGATAAATTTGCGTTTACGCAAGTTGGCACGTTTCGGCAAGCGGGCAATTTCAAACGCCTTCAATTTACGGTTGGATTGTCCGATTTTTTCAATAAAACCAACGCAAAACGCATGGGAAATGTGCCGACTTTGGCTTCCACAAGCGACCTTTACGTGGACGCGACGGACGGTTACGCCAATCAAATCGTGCGCTTGAAACGAAAAATCGGAACCGTCACCGACACCGTCAATGTGGTGTTGAAAAGACCCAATTCGTCTTTTTTTGTGGTTGATTTGCAACAAAATTTTAAATTGAAAGAAGGTGCGGACGGCGTTATCCCGTTGAAAATCAATTTAATGCAACTGATGAATAATTTAAATATTAGAAATACAGATTCATTGAAAGCACAATGGAATCGTCAATTTGTGGGCGCATTGAGTTTGTAAAAATTTAAAACAATGAAAAATATATTCTTTTTTTTGATGTTGTTGATTTCAGTAAATTTGAAGTCGCAAGATTTGAAACTCAAACACCAAATTGCGTCGCAAGTGATGCGCGAAACGTTGGAAGAATTTGATGTGAAAGCCGAAAAAATGACATTTTATTCTCAAAAACCCGTTTTGCCCAAAAAGTTTTCTGACAACGACACGATTTCGTTGATGGACCCTGAAACTTATGAAACTTCTTCTTTTTCGGGAACTGAATGGAATGCAAGGGAAATGAAGAAGTACGAAAAAGAAGCAGAATTGTGGGAAAAAAGCGGAAAACACAGCAAAAAAGTCGTTTTCATGGCGGGTTTTAACGAAACTTCGACGCGGTCGTGGTTGGAAAGTAAGCCCCGAGAAATCAATACGGACAGATGGGAAACGATTTGCAAAGCTGATTCCGTGATTTGGGATTTAGATGCAATGAAAATAAAAAATTATGTGTTAGTGAAAGCGGAACGCCAAAACTATGATGCGTTCAAGTACGATTCGTATGGACATTTTTATTTTTCAAATATTATTTTCAACAAAGCGCAAGACGAAGCCATTTTAGTTTATAATTTTTATTATTACGACAAAACGGTTCCGTCGGAAGAAAATTTGCCGCAAGCGCAAGTGATTTTGCGTTATTTGGAGTTGAAAAAAGAAAAAGACGAATGGAAAATATTGAAAACCATCAATTTTGATAGAGAATAATATTTTTGATTTTAAAATATAAAAAGACCAGTTTGTGTCGCGTATTTTTCGGAAAATTGTTTGAAGATTGCGTAAAAAATGGGAATAAAAGCGGAAATGTAGGTTCATTTTTTTTGAATGGACGGACGTTTCCGCTTTTTTTCAGCGATTTTTCCGAAAAAGACGGGCA
>JBJOPA010000396.1:0-4131 GCA_046051005.1 Bacteroidota bacterium | reverse complement strand
AATTTATGATTGTTTATTCTTCTTTTTGTAAAAGGTGCGCAAAAGTAATTTATTTTTTCAAATTATAAATCGGTGTTTAGTACTAAAACTGCATATTTTTCTAATTATCGGGTTCAAACTTCATTTCGATGGATTTCGTTTTGTTGTTTGATTCTCGGCGCGACGGCTTGTTCTTCCAGCGATGGGGACAATTTTGTCCGCGTGCGCGAACGATTTACGAAAGAATATTTCCAAATATTGCCAGAAGAGGCACCCCCCAGTATCCAAGTCAATAACGGGACATTTGGAAAGCTATTTATGCCATCTGCCGAAAATCTGTTGGTGTTGCAAGACTTTTACAAAACCCAACGTTCGACTTTACAAGACATTGATTTTCACAGTTTGGGCGACCAGCATCAAGCAGAATATCAAAAAATGGTCGGCATTTTGAGGAGTGTTTATGGTTATTTGTCTGGTTTTAGAAATCACCCACAATATTTCAACGTTCAAAACTCTCTGCAACGTTCTTTTGTAAAACAATATTCGGCGCAACAACAATTGGACGCAACGATTTTGAAATTGCAACAGATTCCCGCGTATTACGACGCTGCAAAAAGTCATTTGGTGGGCAGCAGCATGGGCGATGCCGCCACCGCAGTGGAACAACACATCAAAACGTATCAATTGCTCGACCAAAATATTGCGACTTATTTAAGGAATCAAGAACAAATGACTCCCGAAGTTGAAAATCTATTGTATTAC
Organism: Bacteroidota bacterium; assembly: GCA_046051005.1. Taxonomy (GTDB): domain Bacteria; phylum Bacteroidota; class Bacteroidia; order Chitinophagales; family Saprospiraceae; genus JAAFJT01. Next base: position 3,390 of record JBJOPA010000396.1, on the reverse strand, counting down.
GCCAAAATAGCCGTTAAAGATTATATCGCTTATTGCAAAAGTTTAGAATACGAAGCCAAAACAATGCAAGCGAATTTTAGACAATAATTTTTTCAAAGCATAAGTAAAAGTATAAATAAAAAAGAAAACGCTGCTCAATTTGTTGAGCAGCGTTTTTTTTTTGATAAAAAACCCGTTTTATACTGGGGGGGGCTTTTTGTTTAGCCGCGAGGCGTTGAAACGCCACGCTAATATAACGATCTTTTGTTTATTGTTTTTTTATGCTTTCGTAACAAAGTATTGAAACGTTACGAAAGCATAAAAAAAACAAAATATACTGGGGGGGGGCGTTTTTATTTAACAACTTGCAATTTACGTGCGGTTGTTTTGTCGCCAATTCTGAAAACAATCAAATAATTACCTGCTGAAAGCGATGTTGTTTCCAATGTTTTTTGAACTTTTCCGACCAAGTTGTTGTAAACATTTGCTTGCAACATTCTTCCTGCGAAATCATACAACATGATGGTTACGTCTTCGCTTTTTTCCAAATTCATGTCCACTGTTGCCACATTGTTGGTTGGATTCGGGAAAATCGTCGCATCAAAACCTTCAATCGCTACGTTATTGGTCGAAAGTCGGCAAGGCAAATTATTTGCTTCGCACCAACGCGCTTCAAACTCTTGATAGAAAATATTGGTGATGCTTGGGCTGTGAACGATGACCGTATTTTCATCATTTTTTGTTTCCGCCGCCGCCGACCAGTTGTGCGAACCCGTGATAACTTGCGGGTCAGAAGCCGTGTTAGTTGGGTCAATGATGGCATATTTATGGTGGAACAATTTTGAAGTAATTGGGTGAATTTTTACCACCACGCCATTTGCCGTCAAAAAAGGAACTTCCGAACCGCTTTCGCTCGAATCTCGTGCAATGACGCGCACCGCCACATTTCTGTCTTTCGCCAATTTTACGGCTGACCCCAAACCATTGTAGGTAAAGTTGTGCGCGCCCACTTGCAAAGACGTGTTTGCGGTTGCGATTGCCGCCGCCATATTGTCCGAAGTTTTGTCAGAAGGAGAAAAATACGATTCTACCAACGTTCCGTTGATAAATATTTTATGCGGTGTATTGTCCAATTTTCTCAAACCAAACAATGCGGCTGCCATGTTTGCTTGCGCGCCCGAACCGCCCCACATTTCTTCAAATTCGACGGTGTAAACACGCGCCAAAGATTGGTCTTGAAAGAAAATCATGTTGTTGTAATCTTCATTCAACTGCGCCAATGTGCAGTTCATAGAACCCGTAGAAACCCATGCTTTTGCTGGGTCGGCTGCATCAACGATGTAAGTTTTATTGTGCATCAATCCGCCGTCCACGCCAAAAATATTGTTGCGAATGACGGGGAAAGGCATGGTTCCTGCCAACACCGTGTTGCTTGCGTCTTTGTCCGCAATGTATCGAACGCGAATGCCACGATTTACGGCAGCAATCAACGCTTGTACGATGGGCGTACTGCCGTTGTTGTACATCATCACGTCAACGGTAGCCGTTGCTGCATTGATTCTATCAACGATGGCTTGTTCTGCACGCGCACCTGTGACAGCCGTTGGAGCAGCCCCACCCTGTGCGGCACGTGAATCAATTACGTTATTAAAGTAAACGCGCATTTCGCCCGTCGAAGTAGAAGAAGTTACGTAAGGCGTAATCACCGAAACCACCGTATCTGTTCCTGCGATAGACACCGCCTGAACATAATAAATAGTTGCAGGCGACAAACCCGTCAACGCAGCCGAGTGAACCGAATCATTTTGAACGGGAGAAAACGTGCTTCCCAAAGCGCGTGTCGTTCCGTAACGCAATACGGTTGACGAAGCGCGATTGGTTTTCCAACCCACCGTGAAACCAGTTGTCGAAACGTTAGAAACGCTTTGCGCAGCCGTAAAATAGAGCGATGCAACGGGTGTAATATCCGCCGCATCACGGATCAACAATTGATATCCTGTTGTGCAACCCAATTTTGGCGTAATGCAATATTGAGACAAAATGCCTGTGATGTTTACCGCCGATGCGGGAATCAATGTCCCCACAATATTAGAACCAGTCGTCACGCGAACAATGCCCGTAACGCCATTTACCGTTACCGTATAGTTTGTGTTACCCGCAAAATTCCCTACGGAAGAGAACGTTGCATTGGTGATGCGCAATAATTTTGCTTCGTTGGCTTCTACCAATTGTGCAGGCGTGATGTCAATCGGCGTTGGAAGCGTCCGATTTCCAGCCACGCGCACGACCGTTGTGACGGGGTCGAGTTCGAGCAAATTATTAAACATTTTTAGTTTTCCAGTCACCACGATGCTGTCACCGCGCAAAATCGTATCCAATATCGGACGACCATAAGCACTTAACGAACCCGTTCTGTCTTGAAAATAGCGAATCGGACCTAATTCCGCGCCGTTTGTAACTACGCCCGTCACCGTTACGACGGTTCCTGTGTCGAGTCCACGCGCTGAAACGCACGTGATTTGCGCAAAGGCAGAAGAGGCAGACAACACAATCGCCGCTACCAAACCAATGAAATGTAATTTTTTGAATTTCATTTTTTTAAAAATAATTAAGACTTTGGAAAAATATTTTTTTAACAGATTTTTTTAAAATTTCTTTTCAATTAAAAAAAATAATATTGGTGAAAGGGAAAGAATGGACAATGGTTTTTACACGCTTTACTAAAATTCGATGCAAAGAAACGACGATTTTTGTAATCTTGCGCCTTTTCTAACCAAATAAAACGTTAAGTTTTTGTCAGATTTGTTTTAAATCTTCTGTACATCTATTTTTTAAACCCAAAATGGCAAATAAATATCAATCATTTTGATGTTTATTTTTTAAAAATTGTATTAAATCTATCCCGCATGTGATGTCTTTTGAAAATTCGCAGCCTGCCCAAATTGCCGCCCGTTGAAAAATAGAAACTTGAGAACGACCCGATGCACGCCATTCTTTTATCGAAATGGAACCCGCAGATTTTGATAATTTTTCGCCCGAATGAATGTCTTTTATCAAATCGTGATGCAAAAATTGAGCGTTCAGAAAAGGTTGAAAATTGAGCATTTTTGCTAAAAAACATTGCGCCGCCGTTGAACCACGCAAATCTGCGCCGCGAACAATAAAATTGATTCCAAAATCAAGGTCGTCTGTCAATGATGCAATTTGATACGCAGGCGTTCCATCTTTTTGTTGCACCACAAAATCGCCCATTTCTTTCAATTCGGGCAACGTTTTTATATCTTTTTCGGTTATTTTTATTCGCAAAGCATACCCCCCAGTATCAACGGGCGATGAAAGGTCTTTTTCGGTATTTGAACGACACAAACCTCGATAAATTCCATCAGGAAAATGAGAGTTTATTTTTTTTCG
>JBJOPA010000395.1:0-2665 GCA_046051005.1 Bacteroidota bacterium | reverse complement strand
AACGCTTTATAATCTTGTTTAATAATTTCTTGCTCCCATTCAAAAATAGTTTCGTTGGAATCCTCTAACGTAGGGCGTTCTGCGGCTCCGTGATACGTTTGATTTAACCAAGAAGTATCGTTCACGGCGGGTAAAATCAAATAACTTCTCGCTCGCGTGATGCCTACGTATAACAAACGGGCATCTTCTCGCCGAATATCCACGAGTTTCAATGCTTTTTCGGACGCTAATAACGCATCGAGTAAAGGATTTTTAGTCATTTTTGGATATGGATTTACCCAAAAACGCAACCAACGATTTTTTAATAAATGGTCTAAATCTACGGTTTCTGTTTCCGAAATTACGGACAAACCAAACACCTCGTCTTTGGGTTTTTCATCTAAATGATGACAAATTACAATCGGATATTCCAAACCTTTGCTTTTGTGATACGTCAATATATTGACTGCATCGCTGCCTTTTCCCGCAGATTGGTCGTCTTTGTTGCTTTTTTCAAGCTGTTGCAAATAAAGTAAAAAGCCCCCGAGCGATGCTGCGGCGTGTCTTTTGTTGCAATTGTCTTCATATTTTTTGGCTAAACTCCTTAAAATATCCAAGTTTTCAAGTCTTGTTTCAGAATTGCCCCAAGTGGTGACAATTTTTCTAATATTTAATTCTTCAAACAACAAATTTAGGATTTCAAAAGGGGACAATTCGGCAGTTTCGCGACGCAATTCGTTGATGGCGTTCATCAAAGGCAATTCGTTTGCCCATTTCCAATCGGTGGCTTCGTTGGTTTCTAAAAATTCGAGGCGATGTTCTAATATTTTGTCAGTCGTCCAACGTTCGCCGATGCGTAAAATTTCTGCGACGGCGAGCGCATCTCTTCGGTTGAGGAGATAACGCAACAGGGCGAAGGTCAATTTTGCTTCCGTCGTGTCTAACAAACCCGTTTGTGCAATCGCGGCTTTAATCCCGACGGCATGTAACGCTTTTGCGATGTCTTTACATTGTGCATTCTTCCTACACAAAACGGCGATGTCGCCCTCACGCGCAGGACGCGCATCGGTTTCTCCTTTTGCAAATATTAAATTTTTTCCTGCTTTACTTTCTTCCAAGAGTTCTTTGATGGCTTGGGCGACGGCGTTTGCAGTCCAAGTTGCATTCGGCTTTTTTTCGGAATGAAAGTGCCAATATTGCAACGCATACTGGGGGGTCGGCGGTTCGGCAATTTTAGGATTTTCGCGAAGCGCAATATGCGAAATTGGCATTTCTTCGGCAAATGCTTTACAGAAAATAGCATTTGTCAACCGTACAATGTCGCGGCGACTGCGCCAAGAAGTATCCAATATCTCACCGACACCATATTTTTCTATGATTGCCTGCATCAAACGCGGTTCTGCGCCTCGAAAACCGTAAATACTTTGTTTGGGGTCGCCCACCCAAATAGATTGCTTGGCAATTTTGGCAAGTTTCAAGAAAATTTCTAATTGAATGGGACTTGTATCTTGAAATTCGTCCACCAAAAGCAAATCTATTTCGGCGCGCAAGGCTTCTCGCACGTCGGAATTGTCTAACAAGTGGTTGACTTGCACTTCCATGTCGGTGTAATCAATCAATCCTCTTGTTCTTTTAAAATTGTCGTATTCCTCTAACGCATCTGCACTGATGTCAAATATTTCTTCTATAAAAGTTTTGATATCCAATCGAAAAGCGGGTAAAAACAAATGCGCCGTTGCCAATTGTTGTACATCAATGAGCAATTCTTTTGATTTTACGCCTGATTTTAGTTTTGATATTCTCAATAATTCATACCATTCTAAATTTTCTATTTGTCCTAATTTTCTTTTTATTTTTCTTAAATCCTCGATGACATTTCCAGTTGCGCCCGTCGTGTCAATGGTTCTGTTTTCCTCTAATGCTTCTATGGTTTCTGTTATGGATTTTATTAATTTTGAATAATAAATTTGTAAATCCATTTCCTCATTATAAAGGGCGGCTTCGGTTGGGTCGGCGGTGGCGGGCGGTTGCAAAAATGCAAGGAAAGATTCGACAGAAAGCCTTTTGGAATGGGAAAGTTCGGTTCTCCCAAAATCATTTACCCGTGCGCCATTGGTTAATTCACTGACAATATTTCGCCAGTCAACGGAACTAAATGAATTGCTGAAAAAACCAAACCGATTGCCGATTTCGTCCATTTTTTCTATTCTTTCCAATGTCAAAACACGAGAAAGCGAAAGATTAAAGAAATGAGATTGGTCTTCGGCGGCAATAATATCTATTCGCGGCGACACGCCTGCCTCAAAAGCAAAGCGGCGCAACAATTTTACGCCCAGTCCGTGAACGGTTCCGATGAGTGCATTAGAAAGGTCGTTTGCGGCATCGGTCAAACCGTCTGACAATAGTTTTGTTCGCACCCGCGTAGCGATTTCTGCTGCCGATTTGTCGGTAAAAGTGGTGGCGATGATGCCAGAAGCACGCACTTTTTTATCGCGCAGCAATTTGCTCATTTCTTCTGTTAGATAATAAGTTTTGCCACTGCCTGCGCCTGCTGAAATGATTTTGATTGACATAAAAAAGCATTGAACCGATTGAAAAGTTCAAGGTTTGAATGGATAATTATTTTTTAAATACGATTTGAAAAGGCGAAAGTAAGGCTTTTTTGTCTTTTGAAACTTAAAAAAAG
>JBJOPA010000394.1:0-4147 GCA_046051005.1 Bacteroidota bacterium | reverse complement strand
TTTTGCGGTTGATGTATGAAAATTCTTTTCGCAATCATCGTCAAAACTTGTCGTTTATTGGTCAAAATGTGGAACGTTCTCGATTAAATTATTTTAAAAAAGAACAACAACGGCTTGATTTTTTAGAAAAACGTTTGATTTCTTTGGATAGTTCTGCCATTTTACGACGCGGTTTTACGATTACTTGCGACGCATCGGGGCAGATTTTGAAAAATGCTGCGGGTTTATTGCCCGATGCTACGTTAACCACCGTTTTTGCGGACGGAACGGTAGAAAGTACGGTCAAAAAATTAAAAAAAATTGCGCCGACTAAATAATTCTTGCATTTTTTTGACGCAACAAATTCAAATTGCCGTCGTTAAAGAATGGTTTTCGGAAAGAAAATATAGAAAATAAATTATAAATCTTTTTTTTTATTCTTTGCAGTTATGACAACATTTAAGTCGGACGTAGAAGCCGTAGATGCGTTGGCACATTCGTATAAAAAACTATCTGCCGAGATTGGCAAAGTGATTGTGGGACAAGATTTGGTCGTTAAAAACGTAATTATCTCTTTGTTTGCCAATGGTCATAGTTTATTAGTCGGTGTTCCGGGTTTGGCAAAAACTTTATTGGTCAGCACGATTTCAGAAGTCCTGGATTTAGACTTTAAGCGTATCCAATTTACGCCAGATTTGATGCCGTCTGACATTACAGGTTCAGAAATTTTGGACGAATCGCGTCAATTTCGTTTTAACAAAGGACCTTTGTTCACAAACATCTTGTTGGCGGACGAAATCAACCGAACGCCGCCAAAAACACAAGCCGCTTTGTTAGAGGCAATGCAAGAAAGGGTCGTTACAGTGGCAGGACATCGCTATGCGTTGCCGAATCCGTTTTTTGTGTTGGCAACTCAAAATCCAATCGAGCAAGAAGGAACTTATCCGTTGCCAGAAGCGCAATTAGACCGATTTATGTTCAATATTCCTTTGGATTATCCGAGTTATGAAGAGGAAATTCAGGTCGTTCGTGGCACAACTTCTAATGTAAAGCCTACACTTTCGTCGGTGGTGACGACAGAAGAAATTTTAGCGTTTCAATCTTTGATTAGAAAGATTCCAATTTCAAATAATGTCTTGGAATATGCCGTAAATTTGGCGGTAAAAACGAGACCAAATACCGAAAGAGCAACAAAAGAGGTCAATCAATATTTATCTTGGGGCGCGGGACCGCGTGCTTCGCAATATTTAGTGTTGGGTGCGAAGTGTCATGCCGCTATTCAAGGGAAATATGCGCCAGATATCGAAGATGTTCAAGCAATTGCGAAGTATGTTTTGAGACATCGCATTGTTGTTAACTATAAAGCCGAAGCAGAAGGCATCAGCGCAGATAAAATTGTAGAAAAATTGTTTTAATTTTCTTTTTTATCGCCTCGAAAAGACGCTACGTTATTCAAAAAGAATAATTTAGCGTCTTTTTTTGCCATTTATACTGGGGGGGGGCTTTTTTTTGACTGATTTTTGTTTTTTTTGATTTGATTTAAAGCATTTATTAAAAGTTTATTCCAATAATTGATATGCAATACAACGTAAATGGTACACTTTTCGGAAAAACCGACAAAGGATTAGACGTAAAAAACAGAAGTTTTCGCTACGGCGACGGCGTTTTTGAAACCATGCGCCTCCTAAACGGAAAAATTCCACTTTATAATTTCCATATCGAGCGACTTATTCGCGGCATGAAGACTTTGAAAATAGAAATTCCCAGCTATTTTAACATGCACTATCTCCGAAATGAAATTTCAAAGACCATAGAAACGCTTCCCGCTTCTGAAAAGAAAAATGCACGCATCAGACTTTGGGTTTGGCGCGAAGGAGAAGGAAATTACACGCCCACGAGCCATCTTCCAGACTTCGCCATCGAAGTTACGCCGCTCATGGATTCCGTTTTGATACTCAATGACTTGGGTTTGACGGTCGGAATTTACGCGACCATTCCACTTCATTATAATATCTTGTCGAATATAAAAAATAACAATGCCCAACCTTACATCATGGCTGCCATTCACGCGAAACGCGAGCTTTGGGACGACGCATTGTTGCTCAATACCGACGGGAACGTAGCCGAAGCCACTGCGTCAAACATCTTTTGGATAAAAGACGAGCAGATTTTCACCACGCCGTTGCAATCGGGCTGCGTGGCGGGCGTAATGCGACATTTTTTGATGGAAACTTTGGCACAAAATGGCAAAAATGTGGTAGAAAAACCGTTAGACATCAATAGTTTGCGCGAAGCAAACGAAGTTTTCTTAACCAATGCCTTGCAAGGCATCAAATGGATAGAAAATTTTGAAGATAAAATCTATACCAACGAACAAGTTTACAGAATTTTTGATGCCCTCAAAAGCAGAATCAAAACGATGTAAAGCAATTAACAATAAAAATCAATTAAAACTCGTCTAAAATATCGAAATTTTCCTGCTTTTTTTCTAATAAACCGTCGTTTTTAGGAAACATAAACCACGCAGCGATGCCGCCCGCAAGCGGAAATGTAAATAGTAAAGGAATTATTTCATCAACAGTTAGTATAATTGAAAGATGATTGGATTTGTGTTGAAAGTACAACGCAAAAACAAATAACAAACAACAAACCATCGTAAACACCATTGCAAAAATCCGTTTTTGTTTCAGTTCTTTAAAAAAGTAAGCAAACAAAAGAAAACTCAAGCATAAACCGAATAAAACAGGTACAGAAAACATCGCAGACTCAAGGAAAAAAAGCACAAAAGAGTACACGCCTGTTGAACCATATTGCGCCACCGAAAAAAATGTGGCTAAAAACGAGCCGCCAATAACGGCAGCCAACCAAACTTTAAAGGCGTATAAAAAAATAGTTTTTTTGGATTTCACTAAATTAAAAATAGATAAGCAATTAACAACAAAAATCAATTAAAACTCGTCTAAAATATCAAAATTTTTGCGTTTTCCTGTCAACGGATTGATGCTTTCTGGAAACATAAACCACGCAGCGATGCCGCCCGCAAGCGGAAACGCAACCAACACCGACAATTTTTCCGCAATGTCTATTATATTTCTCGAAAATAAGTCCATAGATTCGCGATAAACAAAGAAAAAAGTACATAAAACGTATGAAAAAACAGTAAACACCGTTGCCATTGTTTGTTGTCGCTTTCCATTTTTAATGCTACGCGCAAACCACGAAAAACCTACGCACAACGCCAACAAAACAGGCAAAGAATAGAAACCACTCATCAATGAAAAACCCAAAAATGCAAACGCGCCCTGCGTTCCTGTTTGCGCGACCATGAAAATAGTCGCTAAAAACGAGCCGCCAATGATAGCGGCTAACCAAACTTTGAAGGCATACAAAAAAATAGTTCCCCTCGATTTCATACAATCAATTCTTTTTTTTAATCACTGGTGAAAAAATTATTTAATATCGTTTCTAATTGCGAAGCATCGAGGTTCATCGTCAAAATTCCTTTGGTGGCAATCGAAATTTGACTCGTTTCTTCGGAAACAATCAACGCAATTGCGTCAGAAACCTCACTGATTCCCAATGCCGCACGGTGTCGCAATCCCGCATTTTCTGGTAATTTTTCGCTATCCGACAACGGCAAGATGCAACGCGCCGCATAAATTCGCTCATTGGCAATAATTACCGCGCCATCGTGAAGCGGTGTGTCTTTTGTGAAGATAGAAATTAACAATGGACGCGAAATATCGGCGTTCAACAACGTGCCTGTGCGCGTAATGTCGCCCAAAACGGATAGATTTTTGGTCAAAATCAAGAGCGCGCCTGTGTTTTTTTCGCTCAACTCTGTCAATGTGTTCAAAACCTCTGTCCCTAACATGCTGATACTGGGGAGGGCAGTTTCATTGTTTTCAGAAAACCACGAACGCAGCCAATTCCTCCAAAATTCAAAGCGACTTTTGAGCGTTGTGTTGCCCAAATACAACAAAAAACGGCGGATTTCGGGCTGAAATATAATTGCCACCACGATAACACCGACGCTTACAAACTGACCCAACAACAGCGACAACAAATTCATCTGTAAAATCTGAACCAACCACCACGCAACGTACAACATCGCCATGCCAATGAAAATATTGAAAGCAATGCTACCGCGCAACAGCTTGTAGATTTG
>JBJOPA010000393.1:0-20128 GCA_046051005.1 Bacteroidota bacterium | reverse complement strand
TCAAAATTTAGAATTTCGTGGAGTTGTTGCCAAATTTTATTTTCCAAAATTGTCCGTTGCGGCTCTGGACCCGACAACACGACGGCGATGTCAAACTGTTTTTCTACGGGCGCAAGCGGGCGCGTGAAACGGCTCAATGGTTCGATGAAAGTCATTTTTTGACGAACACGTTTTGAAAAATTACCATGAGAAAGTTTGCCAGATAAATTGGGAAACTCGGCGGCATCTGGAATCCAAATTTCATCAAATCGTTTCAAAAAAAAATGATTCACCAAATTTACCAACCAAGTTGTGAAGCGAAAAGGCGTTTGAATTTCGATTTGATGTGTCAAAAATAGGCTGGATACTGGGGGGGGGGCTATCAAACCAAAACGATTGTCAGAAATCAAGATTTGTATTGAATTGTTTTTACAATATTTACGAATAAAAAAATATTCTAAAACAATGGCTTTCAAAATAAATGGCAATAAAAAAAGCATTTTTAACGCCAATCGAAAACCCCCACTTTTTGCATAGCTGATGTTGTAACTTGGCAATTCGAGCGTCGTGAGTGTTGGAAATTCGCGTCGCAACAACGCCAATGCCGCGCCGTCCGAAGCCAAAATGGGCGTTGCGCCTTGCGCCAACAACTCGCGAATGATGGGAATGCAGCGCGTGGCGTGTCCCAAACCCCAATTGAGCGGCGCAACAATTACTTTCATCGAACTCAAAAATTTATTTCAAAATGCCAAAATCTTTTTGGGCATTTTTTGATTCATTAAATTTTTTCGCAATTTCATCTATACTTGTCAATACATTTCGGTAGGAAAAGTCGGAAAATATTTGCAAAGATTTTTGATTTTCATAAAAATATTGTTTGGAAGAAGTCAACGCCGTTTCTTTCGTAATGAGTGGTCTGTTGCCTGTAAAAATGCTTTTCACCCGTTCTACGCGCCACGCCACGGCGCGCAAAAACCAATTGATGGCAATGTTTGGTGGGCGTTTTCCAAGTGCGTGGGCGATATTTTCAAAAACGGTTTTATAGGGCAAATTTTCACCACTGAGGATAAAACGTTGGTCTGCCACGTCATTTTCGACCAATTTTCGTAGGAAAATGGCAACATCGCGCACGTCCACAAAACCCGTTACGCCTTCGGTGTAAAATCGCAATCCATTTTCAACTTGTTGAAACATTCTGCCCGTGCCTTGATTCCAAAATTGCCCCCCCAGTATCACCGACGGATTGACGACGGCTACCGACAAGCCTTCTGCGGCACCGCGCCACGCTTCTTGCTCCGAAAGATATTTTGAAATTGCGTAATGCGTATTGAGTGGCGAGCGTTGCCATTTGGTGGCTTCGCTGATGTTTTTGGTGTTGGTGGGGCGACCGATTGCGGCGGTTGAACTGACATGAATCAGTCGTTTTACGCCACATTCCAACGCCATATTGACGACGTTTGCCGTACCTTCCACATTGATTTGATACATCGTTTCTCGGTCGCGTGCATCGAAAGAAACCATCGCCGCCGTGTGGATAACGGTTGATATTTGATGATTTTTCATGATTTCTTCCACAAAAAAAACGTCTAAAACATCGCCTTCTACCCAATGGATTTGGTCTGCTATATCGTTTGCCAAGTCCATTCGGCTTGTTGGTCGTCGCATGGCTACCAAATTTTTATGACCCGTTGCAAGCAGTTCACGCAACAAATACGAACCTAAAAAGCCCGTTGCGCCTGTTATCAAAATATTCTCTTGTGTATTGTTTTTTGAATTAATATTTTCCATATTTTAAGGTATTTGAATTTCAAAACGCTTTTTTAAATCTGCTGTGGGCAACCAACATTCGTTTTGTTGACCAAACCAACGGTATCGGTTTTGGGCTATAAAGTTGTAAACGGCATCTCGAATGGGTTTTGGAACGATGATAAAAATGTATAAGAGTTTCCAAAATCCGTCCATATTTTTTGCAATTCGCAACGCGGCGGTGGAGCGGTCATAGATTTTATCATTTTCCAATAATATGATACTTTTAAAATCAATATGTTGTGCATGTTGATTTTTGAAAATTTGTGCGGCTGCGTCGGATTGCAGGGCGGCAAAGCGCAACTTCGCGTGCGCGTCACGTGCGATGATGAACTGAACGGCACCATTGCAGAGATTGCAAACCCCATCAAAAAAAACAATTGGATTTTTCATGTCATCAAATTTTGATGCAAAATTACGCTATTTCTGTCGAACGGATTTAATAAAAAAAAATAAAATTACTCACCAAAATGTATTTGCGCTCTTTTAAAAACCAAGAAGAACGAACTGGTAATCCTGTATTTTTTTTTAATATAATCTTTATCAATTTACAACCTTTTTGGTCTATCAAAATTCTTATTTTTTTAATTAAATCTTTAAATTATAATGAAAAAATTATTATTTCTATTTTCAACCCTTGCCTTTGTTGGCATCATTTGGGTATCGTGCGCGAAACAAGAAACCTTGAATGCGGCTGATGCGGGTACAGAAATTATGAACTCGCAACGTAGTTCGCTTAAGCAAATGGTTGAAGAAGAACGAGAAGAGTCTGAAAAATGCAAAGAATGTGCTCATATTCGAGAACAACTCAGCTCATTGGTCAATCCAACACCTGAAGCTAGACTAGTAATTGAAAAGGAATATCTTAAATGCCGTCGTGAGCATTGCGAAGACCTTCCGCCACCTTGTGACTTAATTTCAGACCCCAGCTGTCCAACTGAATGTACGGAATGTAATGCCCCAACTGCTTGTGATATTCGTTGGACGCATACCTTCACGTCAGCGGGTTTTGTGATTACTTTTCCTGCACAAGCCAACGCTTTTGATATTGTCGTAGGAAGCACCATCTATCCTATACCTGTTGGTACGACATCATTGACTGTATCTGGACTTACAGCAACATCATGTATAGAATTGAGTATCGTAACACATGGCACTTGCCCTGCTACGGGAAAAACGTGTGATGACGTATGCAGCACGACTTTGGGTTTTTGTAGTGGTAGCGGCGGTGGTGGCGGTGGTGGCGGCTGCACAACGCCACCGTGTCCTACTCCTACTCCTTGCGGTGATTGCAGTGCAGCGGAAATTAATTTTCATGTTAATACTTTTTTTGTTGGTTCGGTAATGAACATCACTTTTCCTGCACAACTTACTAACTTTATTTTGTCTATCAATGGAAGAGCCTACACCGTGTTGGCAGGTCAAACTACGTTGGCAGTTAGAGGATTAAGTCCTGATTGTTGTTACACCATATTGATTACGACCAAAGGTAGATGTAGTATCAGTGGAATGGAATGTAAAAAGCGAAAAAGATTTAGGGTAAATTGTTATTGTGGACCTGACTGTAGTTTTAAATTTACAGTCACAAATGTACTTCCTGATCCCAATCAACCATGGCAATTTGTTATTGTCCAGAAAGATAGAACATATAATCCATTTAGAATAACTACATATGGAACCGCAGCTGGTGTTGACCACCGCATAGGTGTGAGAGGTGAAATTATTGTCAATATTGCTTGTGGAAGAAGAGATTTTTATGATTTCTATTTTCTATATCCAGGAGACGATAATGCTCGAATTGAACTTGAAAAGGATTGGACAAGTGGGCAAGCTTTCAAATGGCTAAATTCAGGTAGGACTGTGACTGACTTGAGTGGAACGCATATCGGCATTGGAAATACGTTAGGTTTGGGTGTGAATTCTCTTGACCAAACATTATTGAATATGTTGGAAGGCTGCCCCGACTAACCCCAAAAAAATGTAATTGATAAAGAAAAAGACCTCCTGCGCAACGCCTGCTAAACGTTGCGTGGGCGGTCTTTTTCTTTGAAAACCTGCTTTTTTTTATTTTTTTTACTAAATTTGTCCTCTTCTTGCGGGTTTATACTGGGGGGGGGCATTTTTTTAAAAAAAAACTCACCAAATGCTGTTTGATATCTTTTATAGGCAAAACAGCCCCCCTAAATCCTCCCAAAGGGTGGACTTTTAAACATCCCTCTTTTGGGGGGATTTAGGGGGGCTTTTTATAGGCAAAACGTTTCTTTTTGTTGGATTGATGAATTATTCTTATGACAAAACTATTTACTATTACAAGCGATTTGAAAAAAAACTTGGGCTTAACGGCTGCCGAGTTTGAGCGGCTCGTGCAAGGTGCAAAGAAAACGGAGGGTAAAGAAAATCCATTACAAGCCCTTTCGCATGAAATTTATAACAAACTGTATATAAATAATTATCAATGGTTAGAGCGGTGGTTGAAAAAAAACTTTCCAACCGCACCATTACAAGACATAGAAGAAGTGGTGCAAGATGTGTTCATCAAGTTTTTATATCAATTGGAATATGAGAGCGACCTTGCATATGGAAATTTGACCGCTTATTTCATGCAATTGGCAAAATGGAAAATGCAGGATAAAATAAAATTGACTAAAATTTTTCAGCAGATTTCGGTACTCAACAATGCGCACGAGGCGAAAGACCTGCGCGCCAACATTGAAGCACAAGATACGTTACAATTTATTTTTAAAAATATTCAGTTTAAAAATGAAAGATATTTGGACATCGTCACCGACTATTGCCTAAACGGATTGTCGTATGAAGAAATTGGACAAAAATATAATCTGTCCTATGAAAATGTCAAAAAATATAAGTCAGAGGCAATCAAAAAGTTGCGAGACTTTGCAATCAAAAATCAGTTTATCCTATTCATTGCCGTTGCGCTTTCAATGGAAATATAGTAATTTTTTTATAAGAAAAAAGTAGAATAGATGGAAGATATTTTAAAAAAATATGACAACAACCAACCCCTAACCCCACAAGAGGAACGCCAATTGTTGGAATATGTAGAAAATAAAAAAAACGAATTGAAAGCCTTGCGCAAAAGCCCCCCCGCCCCCCAAAGGGGGGAAGTTGTTAATGGGTGGTGGTGGGGCTTGGCTGCTTCGTTTTTGTTATTGTTGGGTGTGGGCGCGTGGCTGTGGTCAACTGGAGGCACCCCCCAGTATAAACGGTTGGTGGCGGCGCATTTGCGGGCGGCGGCGGCTTTTTCGACGAACAAAATGGGCGCACCCAGTACCGATAGCGTGGCGATGCTCAGAACGCGGGCAAAAATAGCTGCCGACCAACAGCGATATGAGGTGGCGGCAAACTACCTTTCACAAATGATGCAGTTGGGCGATAGCACGGCAGAAAACCATTATGCCTTGGCTTTGTGTGGTTTGAAAATGTCGCCTCCTGCGGCGCAGCGTGCGATTGGGCATTTGCAGCAATGTCGGGCATTGGCTCCGACTTGGCAGGCGGCGGAGGTCAATTTCTATTTGGGTTTGGCGTATATCGAAAACAAGGAGTTTGAAAAGGCGAAAGCAGCACTCAATAAGAATGTAGGGCAATTCTGGACGGCGCAGACGGTCGCATTGTTAAAGGCATTGCCCTAAACGCCAGCGAAAAAACAAAAACAATGCCCCAGCGAAACATAAGGCAAAAACCGCGTAACGATACAAATTTGAGGCGGGCGAGGTGTTGTAAATGGCATCAATATCACCCGAAAGCACGCTAAATGCCCACTGATTGGGAGTTGGATAGGCGTTGCCGTTGAGGTAGGCGGTCTGAGCGGTTTGCAACGCAAGGTCTTTGTCTGCTCCATTTTGGAGAGATTCAAAAAAAGTGGTCATCAGCGTAGCAGATTTTTCGTTGACACTCCAAAGTGTTGCCACCAAACTTTGACAGCCCGCCTGCCGCCATGCCCGCGAAAAACTCATAATGCCCTCTCCGCGATGCAAGGTTCCATTAGCGGTATTGCAGGCACTCAAAACGGTGAGTTGATTTTGATTGAGTTTTCGGGCATAAATTTCGCCAGTGGTCAGGAAGTTGTCGTCTAATGAATCTTTTTTGGTGAAAATTAAACCAGAATTGAGTGGGTTTTGCTCATCAATGGCAGCGTGCATGGAAAGAAATAAAATATTATAATCTGCCATATTTTTTTCAAATAACATTTTTGTCGTCTGTGTGGGTTGGTCGTCGGTAAAAAGGTCACCGCCAAGTTGCTTGGCAATTTGGGTGGCTTCTGATTTCGCGAAAATCAGACTGTCCAACATGCCATTTTTGTGGGAATGCGAACGGGTAAACAAATCGTATCCGATGCCGTAAGCACCCATTTTTTTGCGATTGTTGGGTTGGTTTTTTGATTTGGGCGCGATGAGCAGGTCACTTGAATAATCAAAACTCAACGCATAGCGATGGATTAAGAAAGGACGACGTTGGGTGTCGGTTGGTTTCCAACTGTCCGTTTGTTTTTCCAACAAGGCAGCGAAGGGGATATAACCCAAAAAACCATCTGGAACAATACGCAAACGATGTATGGTATCCGTTTTTTCTAAATTTTTTAAAGGATTTTCAAGCAAAATTTGATAAAAACGATGCGAAAGTCGTAGGAAATCGCTTTGACGTTTTGCATCATCTTTTGCGCTATCGGTGGTGTAACTATACCGAAAAATATAAAAACTATCTAATAAATGAGGTGGTAACGGTGACGAAAGCAACTGCACTTGTTGCGCCGAAATGACCGTTGTGTAGAGCGAATCCGCCCCCAACGTAAACTCAATAAACGCCATGTGTGGCTTCAACGCCGCTCGAATGCCGCTGATACTGGGGGGTGGCATTTTGGCGTATTTCAAGGAAACATATTCCGCATATTTTTCATTTTTTTTCAATACATTTTCTACAAATACATCTAAATTTTCTTTTGCGTGGTGAAGCGAATCTTGTGCAATGTTGCGCAACGAATCGCTGATTCCGAGTGTCATTTGCTTTCGCCAATAAGCGATTTCAAGGCTTAACGTTTGTTCTTTTTCCAATATTTCTGTTGGAAAATTTGCGGTTATTTTTGAAGCTTGGTCGCGCAAAGTTTGGCGCAAAATGATGGCTTTTGAACGACTTTGATAGTATAAAAATGCGGTCGTATCGTGTTTTTCCAATGCCAATGCGATGGCTTTTTCATAGACCGAAATGCTATTTTCTATTAAATTTATTTTTGATTCGTCTTCAAAATAGGTGTCGTTGAGTTGATAGATGAGGGAATCCAATTGTGAATAAATGTTTTTCAATTCGTTTTTATCCTTTTCGCGGCTTGGTCCCCCCCCAGCCCCCCCGAAGGGAGGGAGAATTTGGGCATTTTTTGCACGTTTTTCGAGTATTTTTGCTTTTTGTGTCAATGCTTCGACGACGGCAATGGGGGCAAGCGGCGTGCCATCGTTGCTGGTGACGGTTTGCAATGATTTTTGCTGATAGAAAAGTGCTTCGTCGAGTTGATTTTGTTGGAAAAAAGTATTTGCTACCCCTAAATAGCCTTCGGAAAGGTAGATATTTTTTTCAAATCCATTTTTCAATAGCCGTTCAATGGCTTTTGTGTAGATGGCGCGGGCGGACGAAAAGTCGCGGTTTTGGGTAGCGATATGCGCCAAATTGATTTCAGAATTGCTAATGCGCAAAGCGACAAGCGGACCTTGCGGCACCGCTTTTTGATAATTCTGAATGGCTTTTTGATAGTTTTGAATTGCTTTTGTAGGATTGTTGAGGGCTTCAAAATACCGTCCATTGTTGTTGTAACAATCACCCAGCCCTGACCAATCGGTTGCATTTTTTGGCATTTTTTGATACCACGCTATGGCGATGCTGTCTTGCTGTATAGCCTGTTGATATTTTTTTTGTTTAGAAAATGCCATGCCTGTTCTTTTGTAGGCTTCTGCCAATTCGTCTATTTTTTGCGAGTCTTTCAAATATGTTTTTACTGTCGCCATCAAATCAACAGCTTTTGCGCCGTCGCCCATTAAGATGCAAGCAAGTGCCAATTCTGAATAGATATTTGCAATTTTTTCGGCTTCTACGGGCTGTTGAGCTTGTCTGACGGCAAGGCTTTTTTTATACCATTCAATAGCCTTTACTGTATTGCCCAATTCTCTTGCAATTGTTCCTAGCATAAAATAACTTCTGGCAAAATCAACATGGTTTGGTGGTAATATCTGTTGTCGAATGGCGAACGCCTGTTGATGACAAAACTGTGCAAATTGCATGTTTTGTGTCACATCGTGACAGAAATTGCCCAATTGATGCCAGCGATTGGCAATTGAGGTATCGTTATTTTGATTACTTTTTTCTAATATTTCGCGTATGGCGTAGGCTTTTTGGGCTGCCTCTGCCACGCTTTCGGAAGCCATCAGAAGTGTATAATTTTTATCGAAATCAGCCAAAATCTGTTTCGTACTGGGGGGGGCATATCCATAGTTGAGTATTGCAAAAAAAAGTAGCAAAGACAAGGCATAGACTGCCTTCATAAAATGTGTAGTAGTAATTTTCATTTTGCATCTTGAGCGAGTTAAAAAAAAATAACCCCATTCTATGGAATGAGGCTACAAAGTTAAAACAAACTAATACAATTGTTATTGTTTTTAAAAAAAAATATAGTCTTGATGACTATTTTACGATAATTTTTTTCGTAACGGTCTGTTCATTGACTGTAATTTTACAAATATAAAACCCTGTTGTCAACTGATTTGCTGGAATTGGCATTTCTACCCATTCGTTCGCCGCTACGTTTTGTTTATTGCTATAACGAATGTTTCCCATTGCGTCATAAATAGTGAGGATAGAGAAGCCCTTTTGTGGTGTTTGTAAACGAACAACAGCGGTTTCAGACATCGGGTTTGGAGCAATAGAAACCTGCAATACTGTTGTTTGAGTAGGGGTTTCAATTGGTTTTTTCTCTTCCGCTACTGTTGTGTGGTTTCGCGAAGCGACCAAATTTGCCGCACCACAATCTACGTTTTGATAAAAAATTTCTTCTGCTTCTATGGCATTGACAACGCCGCCCGTTCTGCAAATCAATCCTGTTGATGGTGTCGAACAAAGGATAGCGTTTTTTACGCGCTTCCAATCATCGGAGCTTCTTTGTTGGGTTTGCGCCCATAGTTGTGCAGCAATGCCCGTCACGATGGGCGCAGCAAAAGAAGTTCCTGATACCGCTTTATACAAATTTCCCATTGGGTTTTGTGCCGCCGTTGTCACCACATTTTCACCTTGTGTGAACACATCAACAGATTGGTCTCCGTAGTTTGAAAACGAAGAAGCCTCGTTTTCACAACCTACCGAGCCTACTACGATGATATTTGGGTTTTGCAACGCGGGCAAATAGTATTCGTTTCCACGTCGTTCCAAGTCTAATGCGTCGTTTCCTGCTGCGCCAATCACCAATACACCTTCCCGTTGCGCCTGTTCTATTGCGAGTCCGAGTGGCGTTTGATTGATGTCAAAATTAGGCATATTGGTTTCAATATTGGTGGTCGAACTCAAATTAATGAGTTGCGCGCCATTCAAAACCGCTTGGTCTATCGCTTTGATGATGCCAAACAGTGTTCCTGTACCGCGAGCGTCCAACACTTTATAAACTTGTAAACTCGAACCAGGCAAGGCTTGCAAATAGCGCGTAATGATGCCTGCCACTGCTGTTCCATGTCCATTGGAGTCTATTAGGTTTGTGTTCGAGCCGCCTATGAAATTTTCTGAATGACCTAAGTCTAAATATCCATTAAACTCTGGGTGTCCTGCATCTATACCCGCATCTAACACCGCAACACGGATTCTGCCTTGTGGGTTTCGTAGGGGAGGGTAAAGCGCAGCTTCGGTTGCTGCGGGACAATTTGGCAACATTTGGGCATAGCTTAAAGTAGGTATTTCACTGGTAGGTGGTAATGTTGTGATGCTATTTTTGCCTACCCCCTGCGATTTTGTGGCACCCGCAATGATGCCCGCTATGGAATCAATGCTGTTCACATCGCATCTGCCTGTGGCACAGGGAACTGATACGGGAAACGTGACGCGCCACAAACGTGCGCCCGTGAGCGGCGTGATGTCCAACTCGTCCGCACTAATCATGCGTTGAATGTCAGAAATGTCTTGCTGCGTTGCTGTCGGCTTGAAAACTACAATCAACTCACCCGTTTGAGCGCGCAAGGAAGTAGCGTTGCTGACAAAATTTAAAATGATGGAAAATAGTAAAATTCTTTTTAACATGATTCTTTTTATTATGATTTTTTAAAAAATTGTTATAGCTTGTTTTATGAAAAAAAATATTGCTCCGTAGGAATAATGCAATAAAAGACCCGAACAAAAAAAAAGTGAGTGCAATTTGAACTTTTTTTTTATTTTTTTTATTTTTTTTATTTTTTTAAAAAAAAAACGCCCCCCCCCCAGTATAATTCCGCAGAAACAAGGAAAAACCCATATTCCAACCCATTTTTAGCGGTTGAAATATGGGTTTTTACCCTAAATCTTTTTTTTTAATGCAACAAACCCACGCGCACCCGCAGCGACAACGCCGTGTTGCGGACATTGAAATGGGTATATTGGTATCCCATGTTGTCAAAGCTGCCGTCTGTTGCGGAGTTCTCATAGTTATTGCGCAGCGAGCCGCTAAACCCCGCCCCTGCGGTGCATTCTACGGTAAACAAATTGCCAAAAACAAACTGACGACCCAAATGCAACATCAACGAGGCTTGCGTGTTGCTGATTACCGCTTTTTCTATTCCCCAAAACCCCGATTGCTCTTTTTGATAGCTCGAAATGCCAATTTCAGGTTTCAAAAAATAGCCCTGCAAAGGGTGCGAAAATCTTGACCCTCTGGCAATCACGTCTGGCATTGCATAAAATTTTACGCCCGCCGTCACCGCCAATCCACTTGTTTCATCGTCTGTCCATGACTGCCCCACACCGATGATGTGTACGCCCACGTCTAACGATTTTCGGTAGTCGAAACGATATTCGTAGCCCAACGTCAATTGGTTGTTCAAAAACGAAAGTGGTCCCATCTTCACAACGTTGTTGTTGTGTCTTTTTGTGGTTTGCATTTCCCAGAGGTCGGTGGTGTCCATTGCCGCCAATTTGTCGGCGCGACTGATTTTAGTAGAGACGCGATTAATCGCGTCTCTACTTGGCGCACGCACTTGCGCATCAACTGCCGTTGTAGTGAAAGTAGAAACGGCAACGATTGCCAACAATTTAATTAGATTTTTCATTTTTTATAAATTTTAAAAATTGTTAAGAAAAAATAGATTTTTTTTTTAAATAAAAACTACGCTGTCGCATCAACAACGTTTTGATAGGACAAAGGTACGGTCAATAAAAAGCTCGTTTTTCGCACATTTCAGTAAAGATAAATATTTTTTTATTTAATGTAAGTAAAAAAGTGACTAAAAATAGGGCTTTTACTGGGGGGTGTCCTTTTTTATGCTTTTTATCGGAATATGTTGTATTTTTGCGTTCGTTTTTTCCAACAAAAAAAATAGATGAATAATATATTTGAAGGCAACGCCCCCCTCAATCCCCCCAAAAGGGGGAAGTTTTTAAAACTGCTAGACTGGTTCATTATCAAAAAATATTGGACGACGTTTGGTTTTATTTTGCTCATTTTTTCACTGGTGGCATCGGTGATAGATTTGAGCGAAAAACTCGAAGACTTCCGAAAACACAAAGTTCCACTCGGCGAAATTGCAACCTATTATCTGACGTTTGTTCCGCACATCAACACGTTGCTGTTGCCCATGTACGCGCTCATTGCCGTGGTTTTTTTTACGTCTCGCATGGCTTTCAATGCCGAGATTTTGTCTATCCTCAATGCAGGTGTCAGTTTTGAACGCCTCTTGAAACCCTATCTTTTTGCGGCGGGTGGCATAGCACTGTTGCATCTGGGTCTCAACCATTACATTGTGCCGACGGCAAACAAAACGCGGTTGGCTTTCGAGCATAAATACGTCTGGACGCAACACGAAAAAGGGAAAAGCGAAAACGTTCACCTTTTCATAGACCCGACGACAAAAATTTTTATCCAACATTACGACAAAAAAGACACCATCGCAAGCGATTTTCGGATAGAAAAATTTGACGAAAACCACGAACTCCGCGAGATTATAAAATCTGCCAACGCAACTGCACGGGGCTTGGCGGCGGGTCATTGGCGACTCGAAAACTGGCAACGCCGTAGGTTCGATGGCATCAAAGAGACCGTAGAAGTAGGAACTACGCCCATTGACACGGTGTTGGCATTGACTCCCGCCGATTTTATCCGCTACGTAGAACAAAACGAAATGACCACCTCCGCCGAAATTTGGCGCGAAATTCAGAAATATCGCAATCGCGGCATCGGCAGTTCTCGTTCTTTGGAAATCGAATTGCACCGCCGCTCTGCCGACCCGTTCACGTTGTTGATTCTCAGCGTCATCGGTTTGTCTTTGGCGGGTCGCAAGGTGCGCGGCGGCATGGGGCTGCATTTGGCAATGGGCATCGGGATTGGTGCGCTATTTGTTTTCGTGTCTAAATTTTCCGTTACCTTTGCGTCGCTTCCGGGTGTTGCGCCGATGTTTGGGGTTTGGATTCCGAATTTAATTTTTTCTTTTGTCGCCCTTTTCCTCGCCTCGCGTGCGCAACGATAAATTTATAAAAATTAATAAAAAAAGCCCTCAAAAAAGACAAATATACTGGGGGGGTGTTATTTTTGCGGCTTGAAAAGAATTTACGAATATAAAAAAGGTTTGAAATCAAAAAAACAATATATCAATGGCATTTTTAGAATTTGAAAAACCGTTAGAAATTTTATACGAACAACTCGACAAATTGAAACAAATATCGGCAAGTGGAGACATTGATGTCTCGGCTTCGATAGTGGATTTGGAAGAAAAAATCAAGGAAAAACTAAAAGATATTTATTCCAACTTGACGGGTTGGCAAAAAGTGTTGTTGAGTCGTCACCCCGAACGACCCTACACGTTGTTCTATGCCCAACAAATGTGCAGCCGTTTCATTGAGTTACACGGTGACCGTCAATTTGCCGATGACAAGGCAATTGTAGGTGGTTTGGCAGAATTTGACTTTAATGGCACGTCTCAGACGGCGGTCATTATTGGTCATCAGAAAGGAATCAATACCCAAATGCGCAAATATCGCAATTTTGGTATGGCAAATCCCGAAGGTTATCGAAAGGCATTGCGGCTGATGCGATTGGCAGAAAGATTTGATTTTCCTGTAATTTGTTTGATTGATACGCCAGGAGCCAATCCAGGTCTCGAAGGCGAAGAACGCGGACAAGCTGAAGCAATTGCTCGAAATTTGTTTGAAATGGCGCAACTGCGCGTGCCGATTATTTGCGTCATCATTGGCGAAGGTGCGTCGGGTGGAGCCATCGGTATTGGTTTGGGCGACCGTATTTTTATGCTTGAAAATACGTGGTATTCGGTGATTTCGCCTGAAAGTTGCTCGTCTATTTTGTGGCATTCGTGGGATTACAAAGAACAAGCCGCCGAAGCGCTGCAACTGACCGCCGACCAAATGTATGCAAATGGATTGATAGATGGAATCGTTCCAGAGCCATTGGGCGGTGCGCACACCGCGCCCGAACAGATGGCAGCAACATTGAAAAAACAAATTTTCAAAGCACTTGCCGAGTTGCAACCACTTGATGCCGAAGAAAGAATCCGATTGCGCATCGAAAAATATGAGCGAATGGGTGGCTACGAAACCGTCTAAATACTGGGGGGTAGCCTTTTCGCATAAAAAAAGTGAATTTTATATCAACGCTTGATATAAAATTCACTTTTTTTATGCTGTCAAAATAATTTATTCGCTGTCTGTTGGACCGTTGAACAAAATAATTTTTATACCATAATTATATACTTTCGCAGTATTGGGTTGCAAAACGGTTCCTTGTTGAACAAAATTTGCTTCTGCACTCGAAAAATCGGTAGAGTCGCCCAA
The DNA here is from genome assembly GCA_046051005.1 of Bacteroidota bacterium. Classification (GTDB taxonomy): domain Bacteria; phylum Bacteroidota; class Bacteroidia; order Chitinophagales; family Saprospiraceae; genus JAAFJT01. The sequence continues at coordinate 6,331 of JBJOPA010000393.1, read as the reverse complement.
AGAAAACTGAAAGAATGGTCGAAATGCAACACTAAATTTTTCATGCGGCTGCCAGTCGTATCCAAAATGGACGGTCAACATGTCCAATGGTTCTTTTAAGAGCGATTTTCCAAACTTCGAGTCGTTGGTTTTTTTCCAAGTCATGGTTTGTAAACCTGCGCCGTAAGAGGCACCGATAGACATCAGACCTGCCCGCATTTCTATGCCCGCGTGCAAAACGCTTTGACGATAGCTGATGATATTTTTATATGACTTTTCTGTAGGGTTGTCTTGGTACAAATCTTTTGCTTCGGAATTCATGATAGAATAGCCAAATTCCACGCCGAAAATACTTGGAAATCGGTATCGAAAAGCGAAATTCAAACCCGCCATCGCACCAAACGCCGACATCGGTTTGAGTTGTTGTCCCTGCAATTCGTAGGTGTTAAATCGGGTTGCGACACTATTGATTTTTGGGCGCACATCGCTCACGCTAAACGTGCCACCTGCACCAAAATTGACTTGCGCTCCTACCGTCTGAAAGTAAAGTGTAAAAATAAACAACAATAAAATTCTGGAGATTGCCTTCATAGAGAATTTAAATTTTAGTATCGTAAACAAACTATTTTCTTAAATGTATGCATCAGAAGTTAAAAATTGGAATAAAAGATAAGTTTTTTATATGTGAATTATAAATTCTTTATTTTCGATGCAAAATTAAGAAAAAAAAACAAACCCAACCTAAAAACATTGGATTTCGGGATATTTTAAATATATTTTTATTGGAATAAAATATATTTTACCGTTTTTAGGGTAAGAAAAGCATTTTTAGAGATTACTATTTTTATCGAAATATTTTTTTTAAATAATAATATCTAAAAATGCCCCCCCCCAGTATCTAGCCTATTCTTGGACGATTTCTAGCACCAATTCAATCACATCTTCTACATTTGGTTTAGAAAAATAATCGCCGTCAGAACCATAAGGTGTTCGGTGCGGTTGTGCTGAAAGTGTACGCGGTTTGGCATCGAGAAAGCGATAAGCCCCTTGTTTTTCCAATACTTCTTGCATCATAAATGCGGTTGCACCGCCTGGCACGTCTTCGTCGAGAAACAAAACACGGTTGGTTTTTTTCAAAGATGTGGCAATGATGCTGTTTAGGTCGAAAGGCAAAAGGGTTTGTATGTCAATCAATTCGACACTAATATTTCTTTTTTCTAGAAAATTGATGGCATCTTGCGCAATGCGTACGCACGACCCATAAGTAACAATCGTAATGTCATTGCCTTCTGTCAAAACTTCTGGCACACCAAGCGGAAGCGAATAATCGCCCAAATTGTCAGGTTGGCGTTCTTTTAAACGGTATCCATTCAGGCACTCCACGACGAGCGCAGGGTCGTCGGATTGAAGCAACGTATTATAAAAACCAACTGCTTGTACCATGTTTCGCGGCACGCAAATATACATGCCTCGCAACGAACTCAACAACAAACCCATCGGAGAACCCGCGTGCCAAATGCCTTCGAGCCGATGCCCGCGTGTGCGAATGATGGCAGGTGCTTGCTGAATCCCATTCGAGCGATAGCGCAAAGTCGCCAAGTCATCGGAAAGCGGAGACAATCCGTATAACAAATAATCAAGATATTGAATTTCCGCAATCGGTCTAAATCCGCGCATAGCCAATCCAATTGCTTCGCCCATAATTGTCCATTCTCTGATGCCACAATCGTAGATTCTGTCTGCGCCGTGTTTGGCTTGCAAGCCTGCAAAACCTTGATTTACGTCTCCAATATATCCGACATCTTCTCCAAATGCGAGTACGTATGGATTTTTTTCAAAGGTTTTATCAAAAAAAGTATTTAAAATTTCATACCCATTTCGCTCTACACTTTTTTCAGAATACGAAGGTGCGGTGGTTGAAATATGGACGGCTGCATAAGGCGAGTCGCTATACAAATTCGAGTTGTAATACTTTTTTGCTTTTTCTTTACTGGTGTTCAACCAGTTTTCAGCGGCTCGGAATGCTTCGGAATGCCCCCCCCCCAGTATCAAAACTGCTTGTCGCATTATTTTCACCATTTCACCGTAAAATGGTTCGCGCATGCCTTTCAGTTCGGCTTCCAATGTGCCAATTTCGTTGGCAACATGCGGATTTTCTGCCATCAAAGCAGGAAAAAGTGTCAATAAAAACGTTTGTGCCGCTTTGATGGGCGAAAAATAATCGTTCCAAGCTCGCGTTTTGGCATCGCGTGCGCGTGCTTTTGCGCGCAATTCGAGTTGTTCTAATTCAGATTCGCTACAAATATTTTGTTCAATTATCCATTCTCGCATTTTGAGGTTGCAATCGTGCGCTTTTTCCCAATCCAATCGTTCTTTGGTTTTGTAGCGTTCGTGCGAACCCGATGTTGAATGCCCTTGCGGTTGTGTCAAATTTTCGACATGAAACAAGGCGGGACGGCTATTTTTGCGCATTTCGCCCAATCCTGTTTCAAACATTTCGCAGAGTGCATCATAATTCCAACCATTGCAAACATAAATATCAATGCCAGATTCGGTTTCCGTACGTTCAAAACCACTCAATGCTTGCGAAATCGAACCTTTTGCCGTCTGATGTTCTTTGGGAACAGAAATGCCATAACCATCGTCCCAAACCACGCAGGCGAGTGGCACTTGGCGAACGGCGGCGGCGTTCATGGTTTCCCAAAACGCGCCCTCCGACGTAGAAGCATCGCCGATGGTGACGATAGAAAGCTCATTTCCGTCTTCCGAAAATGAAGTCGAATTGCTGATTGATGCAATTTTTTTATATTTTTGAGAAGCAACAGCCAACCCAAGCGCACGCGGCATTTGACCCGCAGTGCAAGAAATATCTGATGAAATGTTGATGCGTTCGCGGTGATTGGTCCAATTTCCAGTCGTTTTGTCAATCGTTGGCGTGGCGAAGTGAGCGTTCATTTGTCGCCCGCCGCTGAATGGGTCGTTTTCGTTGTCGGCATAAAGTTGCGCAAAAAACTGCTCAATGGTCGAAATTCCAAGCGCAAACATCAACGTTTGGTCTCGATAATAGCCAGAACGCCAATCGCCTTTGCGCATCGCCCGTGCGAGGGCGAGTTGTGGCACTTCTTTTCCGCCGCCAAAAATACCAAATTTTGCTTTGCCCGTCAACACTTCGCGCCGCCCCAAAAGGCTGGTTTCGCGACTGACAACCGCCCATTCGTAGTCGGCTAAGACGTTTTTTTTGTATTTTTCGATAGAAATAGTAGTTGCTTTTTCCTTCATTTCGGTTTTTAATATATTTTTTATCATTCCTTCTAAAATTTTTATAATTTGGTATAAAACATTGGTATTTTTTGATAAAAAAGAAGTACACGTTCACTATTCCAAATTTAATTCCAAATTAAACGATGAAAAGTGTACATAAAAAAACATTATTTGGTAGGCTAAAAATCTTTGCAAAGATAATATATTTTTATAGATTCGATTTTTATTTTTTTTTAACCCATAAAAAAAGTCCAGTCTTTCATCGAAAAACTGAACTTTTTTGAAAATTTTTATGAAAAAATGCCTTTTATACTGGGGGGGGCATTTTTTGAACTTAAAAAAGGCATGTTTCTAAATTTCGGATTCTGTTGTATCCGTTTTTGGCGCAACCTTTTTTTTCTTCTTTTTGACAACTTTTTCTTTGAAAAGTTCGATGGGAAAACCCAACAATTCGCGCAAAACGACCGATGCTACCACGCCCCCGAAAGCGGCAGGCAAATAGGAAATCGTGCCATAAGCCGACCGTTTAAAGTTCGAGCCATCGGTCATCATCAACGATTCGCGCATGAGCGGTTCGTCCGAAAAAACGCATTTGAAACCCGACCGAATCTCGTGTCGTTTGAGGCGTTTGCGAACTTGCAATGCCAAATGACAAATTTTGGTGTCTTTCAAATCCGCTACTTTTATTTTTGTGGGGTCAATCTTTCCGCCTGCGCCCATCGAACTCACCATCGGCAATCCTAATTTTTTTGCCGCTACGAGCAAATATAATTTGGGAGTCAAGCTGTCAATTGCGTCAACAACATAATCAAATTTGGCAGAACTACAAATTTGCGTTGCTTTCTCTGGTGTTAAAAAATCTTTGACGACGTGTAATTTCAAATCTGGATTGATTGCCAACAGGCGTTCTTCCATAATATCTGCTTTTGCTACGCCATGATTGGTTGCCAAAGCGGGCAATTGTCGGTTGCGATTGGTGGGGTCAACTACGTCACCGTCCACGATGGTCAACTCGCCCACGCCTGCGCGCACGACAAACTCTGCGACAAACGAACCCACGCCGCCCAACCCCACTATCAACACATGCGCTGCCTGCAATCGCGCCAAACCTGCCTCGCCCGTCAACAAGGTCATGCGACCGAGCCATGATAAATCTGCCATTTTTTTCTGTTCTTATTTTAAATCCAAAATATTTCCCATGTCGTAACAAGTGCGACAACGGGGTTCGTAAGCATCTTTTTCACCCAACAAAACTTGTTCTTTGTTGAATGTTTTTCGATACGAATGGGTTGCCAAATTGCCACAATGCGGACAAATTGCATGTACTTTTGTGATGTATTCCGCCATTGCCAATAGGCGCGGCATGGGACCGAAGGGTTCGCCTCGAAAATCCATGTCCAAACCTGCGACGATGACGCGAATGCCGCGTTTGGCAAGTGCCACGCAAACTTCGGGCAACTGAGCATCGAAAAATTGGGCTTCGTCAACGCCTACTACCTCGATTTCATGTCCCCCCCCAGTATATTTCAAAATTTCGGCGGCATTTTCAAGCGGCGTTGCCAAAATTGCGTTTGTGTCGTGCGAAACCACTTGAACATCGTCGTAGCGCGTATCAATTTTTGGTTTGAAAACTTCTACGTGTTGGTGCGCAAATTTGGCGCGTTTGAGTCTTCTTATCAGTTCTTCGGTTTTTCCTGAAAACATTGAGCCGCAAATGACCTCAATCCAACCCGAGCGTTGCCCCCTAAAATGTGGTTCTAAAAACATAACTTTATTTTTTTTAAATAAATTTTTCTAAAATATTGACTTCAAAACCTGCAACATTTAGAAAAAAAATATCATCTTTGAAGAAAAAAGTGATTTTATACTGGGGGGGGCTTTTGAACGCCGCAAAAATACGAAAAAGTCCACTTTCAGCGTTTTGTTTTTTGAGATTTAATTTTTCTGTACGCATTTTAAAATTCTAAAAAATTAATTTATGAAAAAATTATTTATTTTATTTTTGATGTTTTGTTCAATCGCCTCGCAGGTGCGCGCGCAGGCGACGGGCAACTACGAAAGCCAATATAACTTGCGCAGCAATGACAATTATGTGGTGCAACAGGCGCGGTCACCCGTTTACAATCAGCCACAAATAGAAGGGCAAAATGTGTTCAAAATGGATATTCGCGCCCTTTCTAACGAAAAGCCGACGGGTTTTATCGCCATTTTTGCGGTTTCGCAAGCAGGTGAAAATGCCGAAGAAACCGACCGATTGTTCAACGAACGCTATCAAAAATTGGTCAAAGCCCTAGAAACATCGGGCTTGTCGGCTCGAAATGTGTATGTTGACATGATTTCGTTCGTTCCGAAATATGAATATATTACAGAAAAAAAACTTTTTTCTAAAAAAACATATATCGAAGTTCCCAAAGGTTTTTTGATGCAAAAAAATATCCACATTCGCTACGAACGGGAAGCTCAGCTCGACCAATTGGTGACGGCAGCGGCAAGTTGCGAAATTTATGAACTCGTCAAGGTGGAATATTTGACGGAATCGCCAGCTCGGATTTATAGCAAATTGCGGACAGAAGCCATCAAATATTTGAATGAGCAAATTGAGCAATACAAACTCGCGGGCTATCGTCTCGACACGGCGTATCGGAGTTTTGCTGAAAAAACTTGGGTGACCATGCCCCACGAAACCTATAAAACGTTTCAAGCGTATGCCAATTTTTCTAATTTGAAAGTAAGCCAAGAAGCGATGGCAAGCAAAACGCTTCGGGCAGAAGAAAAAGTGAGTTGCACGTTTTACAATCCGCTTTCGTTGAAAGAATATGACATTGTGTTGAATCCGAATGTGTTTGAGCCTGTGGTGCAATATTCGCTGGCGATAAAAGTTCAATTTATTTTGAAGGAATATAAAGTTCCTGAAAGAGAAAAAATTGTTCGCGAAGTACAATTGGTGTTACCAAACGGCGGAACACAATTGGTTCGTCCTTTGGAAAAATGATAAAAAAAGTCCCCCCCCCAGTATCTACGCATAAAAATGTGGAAAAAATAAGGTTATGAACACAAAAAATTGGGGTTATCAACAATCGAATTGTTGATA
>JBJOPA010000392.1:0-10827 GCA_046051005.1 Bacteroidota bacterium | reverse complement strand
AGCGTATTTGGTCACTTTATACCCGATTCATACTGGGGGGGGGGACAGAATCATCGAAAAATGGCAATTGGAAGCGGTTTTTGAAGATTTGGAAAATCAACAATTGCCCCGCGCACAAGCGTTGGTCGTGCGCACGATGCCCAATGACGATTGGAAACCAAAAACCAATCATAGCGGTGCGAATCCACCTTATTTCGAGGCTTCGGCAATCGATTTTTTAGTACAAAAAGGGATTGAACATTTGTTGACCGACCTTCCGAGCCTCGACCGCGAAGAAGACGGCGGCAAATTGGCAGGTCACAAGGCATTTTGGCAGTTTTCGGACGGAGAAGCCGCGCCTTCGCGTCGAAATGCGACGATAACAGAATTGATTTATGTAAAAAACGACATCAAAGACGGATTTTATTTGTTGAACCTCCAAATTCCCAGTTTTCAGCTTGATGCGGCACCGTCTAAACCCGTTTTGTATGGTTTGAGGCACATAAAAAAAGCGCAATTTATTGATGAACAATAAATTGCGCTGTCGAAAAAACTTGTAGCGTGGGGGGGGCTCGAACCCCCGACCTCAGGATTATGAATCCTGCGCTCTAACCGGCTGAGCTACCGCGCCAAAATAGATGGCATTTTTTAAAAAAGCGACGCAAAGATACGACAGTTTTTGAATTTCCCAAACATTTCTTCATATTTTTCAGAAAAAAAATGTTTTCATTGCTGGACTCATTGATTCAAAAAATCTTTTTGCAAGTCGTCTAATGCGTATGTGATGAAGCAAGCGCGTCCCGTTGGGCTTTTAAATGGCATTGCGCAAGCAAACAATTGGTCAATCAACGCTTGCATTTCGGCGATGGAAAGCGCGTTTCCGCGTTTCATGGCAGCCGACCGCGCCATCGCTCGCGCTATTTTTTCATTGATGCCGAGTTTCAAATCCGTTTCCATTTTAAACTGTTCGAGTAGCGTTTCAATCAATCGCTGTTCGTTGGTGCCACGCGGCAAGTCCGCAGGAACGCCCTGCATGACAAACGCATTGCCGCCAAACTCGCGCAAATCGAAGCCCAAAGCATTCACTTGGGGCAATATTTCACGTATCACCATCGCATCTTGCGCCGAAAATTGCAAGGTTCGAGGAAACAATTCGGCTTGCGTGAGAACGGTTTTATCGTCCAATTGCGTCAAATATTGTTCAAACAAAATGCGCTCATGGGCAGCTTGTTGGTCAATCAACAAAAAACCAGATTTTATATGAGAAACAATATAAATTCCATGAATTTGATACGGTTCGCGTTTAGAACCGCCAAAATCCGCGTTTTCATTGTCAAAAGTCGTTTGATTGGGGTTGGGTTCGGTATCGTTTGCGCGACTGCTGAGCGTGGTCATGGGCGCGTCGGATTCCGTTGCGTCGCCATTGTCGTCTTCTACGATAAAATTTAGCCCGTCGTATAAGGTTTGCCAATTTTTAAGGTTGTCTTCCTCGCGTTTGTTGGCGCGTTTTAAGAAAGAAAAATCGCCTTCGGTCTTTGATGGACGGCTATTTTGGTCGTTTATACTGGGGGGGGTGCTTTTTTTGATATTTTTTTCTCCCGAAGCGTCTCCTTTGTTCAAGATGTCGTCCAAGTTTGCCATTTCTTGTTCATTTCCAAATCCCAACATGTCTTCCAATCGGACAGGTTTGTCGGGTTCTCCAAAAAAAACGGGTTCTTGTTGCTCGTAATTGGGCTGAATATGGCTCGACGAACTACTTCGCATGAGGGCGAGGTCTTGGTCAAAATCAAGGGTTGGGGTGATGGTACTTTGTCCCAACGCATGTCGAATCGCTACTTTGAGATAGCTATAAATTAATTTTTCTTCTTCAAATTTTATTTCTTGTTTCGTCGGATGCACGTTTACGTCTATCTTCGCGGGGTCAATGTCTATGAAAATGACAAACAGCGGATAGGTTTCCTTGGGCAATAAATCCTCGAAAGCCGACCGAACGGCATGTTCAAGATACGGCGATTTGATGAACCGCCCATTGACAAAAAAGAACTGTTCGCCCCTTGATTTCTTTGCAAATGCGGGTTTTCCGATGAATCCCTCGAAGCGCACCACATCGGTTTCTTCGCCAATGGGAACGAGTCTCGAATTTACGGCGTTACCCAAAATGCCCACAATGCGCTGCCGCAAATTGCCAATGGGAAAATGATACAATTCTTGTCCATTGTTGACGAGGGAAAAATGTATGTCGGGATACGCCATCGCAACGCGCTCGAATTCGTCCATGATGTGCCGCATCTCGACGGGGTTCGATTTCAAGAAATTTCGTCGCGCAGGGACATTGTAAAACAGATTTTTTATAATAAAATTGGTGCCGACTGGCGTTTGACAAGGTTCTTGTCCCTTAAACTCAAATCCTTCGACGACAACGCGGGTTCCGAGTTCAGATTTGCGTTGTCGGGTTCGCAATTCGACTTGCGCCACCGATGCGATTGATGCCATCGCTTCGCCTCGAAAACCCATCGTTCGGATAGAAAAAAGGTCTTCGGCAGAACGGATTTTTGACGTGGCGTGTCGCTCGAAACACATGCGTGCGTCGGTTTCGGACATGCCGCAGCCGTCGTCAATCACCTGAATGAGCGTTTTGCCCGCATCTTTCAAAATCAATTGAATGTTGCGTGCGCCTGCGTCTATCGCGTTTTCGAGCAATTCTTTCACGCCCGAAGCTGGTCTTTGGATAACCTCGCCTGCCGCAATCTGATTCGCTATGGAATCTGGCAATAATTGAATTACATCAGCCATTTTTCTATCTTTTTTTTAGAGTACGTGTTTCAAGCCCTTCGTTTGTAGGAAAAGCGGTGCAAAAATAGAAAAAAAATGCGCTTATCGTTACTAATTTTTCGCAATACAATGTCTTTATTTTCGATGGGTGTTCAATAAAAATTCGTTTTTGATATTTAGTTCTTGGTTTTTTATTATTTTTGTCGCTTTAAAAAAGAAAAAAATGCAACAATATCACGATTTATTAAAACATATTTTAGAAAACGGAGCCGTAAAGACAGACCGCACGGGCGTGGGTACGCTTTCCGTGTTTGGCTACCAAACGCGATTCGATTTGTCGAAAGGTTTTCCGATGGTGACGACCAAAAAGTTACATCTCAAATCCATCGTTTACGAATTGTTGTGGTTTCTGAACGGCGATACGAATATAAAATATTTAAACGATAACAAAGTCCGAATTTGGGACGAATGGGCGGACAAAAACGGCGACTTAGGTCCCGTTTACGGCAAGCAATGGCGAAGTTGGACGACCCAAAATGGCAATACGATAGACCAAATCAAAGAATTGATAACCACCATCAAGACCAATCCAGATTCGCGGCGCATGGTCGTTTCTGCTTGGAATGTCGGCGAATTGGCGGACATGGCGTTGTTGCCCTGTCATTGTTTGTTTCAATTCTACGTTTGCGACAGCAAATTATCTTGTCAACTCTATCAACGTTCTGCCGATTCGTTTTTGGGCGTGCCGTTCAACATTGCGTCTTATGCCTTGTTGACGATGATGATTGCCCAAGTTTGCGACCTCGAAGCGGGCGATTTTATCCATACTTTTGGCGATTTGCATTTGTATTCCAATCATCTGGAACAGGCGCACTTGCAGCTCTCGCGTGCGCCGCGAAATTTGCCCACCATGAAAATAAATCCGAATGTGAAAGACATTTTTAGTTTTCAATTCGATGATTTTACATTAGAAAATTACGACCCGCATCCGCACATCAAAGCGACGGTCGCCGTTTAATATCAATATTTTTCAACCAACTATTCTTTTAAAAAACAATGGAAAATCAAAAAAAAGGTTCAAAAAGCATGATTCCCGTCCCCCCCCAGTATATTCGGGCATTTGTGCTGGTTTCGTCGCTTTTTTTGTTGTGGGGCGTTGCCAATTCGATGCTTGAAGTATTGAACAAGCATTTTCAAGAGCATCTACACGTTTCGATTCAACAATCCAATTTGGTACAGTTTTGCGGCTATTTCGCCTATTTTTTGATGGGTTTGCCTGCGGGCTATTTCATGAAAAAATTTGGCTATAAAAACGGAATATTACTGGGTTTGGCGATGTATGCGTTTGGCGCATTTTTGTTTTATCCCGCTACGATTGCAGGTCAATTTATTTATTTTTTGATTGCCATTTTGACGATGGGTTGCGGCATTGCGGTCATCGAAACGGCAGCAAATCCTTACGTAACCGTGTTGGGCGACCGCGAGACGGGTCCACAACGGGTCAACATTGCTCAAATTTTGAACGGAGTGGGCATCATCATTGGTCCGCTCATGGGCGGTCTGATGGTCTTTAAAAAAGGCTCGGGTTTAGAAGCCGTGCAAACGCCCTATATTTGTATTGGGTTGGCGGTGTTGGCGGTGGCATTTTTCATCTATCGCACGCCACTTCCTGAAATTGAGGACGAAAAAAGCGACGTAAATGCCTTGACTGGCTCTAAAAAGTTTACCGATTTCAGTTTTTGGGGCGCGGTGGCGGCTCAATTTTTCAACTGTGGTGGCATGGTTTGCGTATGGGCGGCGTTCATCAATTATTGTGTGGAGACCGAAGGCATTGACAAACAAGCGGCTTCGTTTATGTTTTCGGCGAGCATGGTGTTGTTTTTGTCGGGGCGTTTTGTCGGTACGGCTTTGATGAGCCGCGTTTCGCCAAGCCGATTGTTATTCATTTTTGCGTTGGGTTGCGTATTGGGTTGTGGCTTGGTGTTTCAAAACATAAAAGGCGTTTCGTTGGTCGGTTTATTTGTCATTCAATTTTTTATGAGCATTACTTTTCCTACTATTTTTGGAATGGGCGTAAAAGATTTGGGCGACAAGACCAAATTGGGCAGCAGCTATATCATCATGGCGATTATCGGCGGCGCGTTGATGCCACAATTTTCGGGACGTTTGGCAGATTTGTTTCATTCCACCGCCTATGGTTTCATTGTGCCAGCCATTTGTTATGCTTTCGTCGCCTTCTATGCTTTTGTCTATCAAAAATCAGAAGCAGTCGCATAATTTTTTTTAAAAAAAAACTGCGTTTTATAAAATTGTGGATAAAAAAAAGCTGCACCGATACCCCCCAGTATTCGTGCAGCTTTTTTGTATTTTTTATTATTTTTATTTTAAAAAATTTTGATTTCAAGAAAATTCGCGTTCCATGCCTCGCGTTGATATTTTCCAAGTCGTCGAAGCCCGAAAAAAGCCCAAAAAAGGCGTTTATACTGGGGGGTGGCATATTTTTAAAAAATTTATTTTTAAGAACGGCTTTTTTCTAATTCACCAATTCTAACACCTTCAATTTTTCTTTTTCGGCGGCTTTTTGCAAGGCAATTTTATAATCTCTTGGCATTACTTTTACAAAAAATTGCTGTTGTATTTCCCAATCATTGAGTATTTCGACGGCGTGTAGCGAACCCGTCAGCGAAGCATGGCGACGAATCAAGCCATGTAAAGTCGTTACATCTATCGCATCAAGCGATTCAATTTCTACCATCTCGGGATTGCATTTTTGGCGAAACATACTGGGGGGGGGCGGCTGTCCCCCCTCAATCCCCCCGACAGGGGGAAGAAAAACGTAAGCAACGCCGCCCGACATGCCCGCCGCAAAATTTCGTCCCGTTTCGCCCAACACGACTACGATTCCGCCCGTCATGTATTCACAAGCGTGTTCGCCTACGCCCTCCACTACGGCAGTCGCGCCCGAATTGCGGACGGCAAAGCGTTCGCCCGCTTGCCCGCGTACAAAAATTTCGCCCGAAGTGGCTCCGTACAAGGCAACATTTCCCAAAATAATATTTTTCGTAGGGTCAAAAGTTGCTTTTCGGTCGGGAACAACTATCAGCGTCGCGCCTGAAAGCCCTTTTCCAAAATAATCATTTGCCTCACCTTCTAACACAAAGTGCAAACCGTGCGCCCCAAATGCACCAAAAGATTGACCCGCCGACCCACGAAAACGAAATCTCAATCCCCCCTCAATCCCCCCAACAGGAGGAAGAGGCAAGCCCTTTGCGCCGTAACGCGACGATATTTCGTAGGAAAGCAAAGTTCCAACTGCCCTATCCGTATTTTTGATGCGAAGTTCTGAATGAAAAAATTTACCTTCATCAAGCGAATTTTTCGCATACCGAATTAGTTTTCTATCCAATACATTTTTCAAATCCAACTGTTGCGGTTCGGATTTATATTGTAAAACATTTTCATCAATGGGTTCTTGATACAAAATGGGTGTCAAATCAAGATGCGCATATTTTTGGTGCTTTAAACTTTCGGGTTTAAATTTCAGCATTTGAGCTTGTCCCACCATTTCGTCAATGGTTTTAAAGCCCAATTGCGCCATAATTTCCCGAAGGTCCTGCGCCAAAAATGTGAAAAAATTGACAATATGTTCAGGCTTTCCCGTGAAACGACTGCGCAAAACAGGGTCTTGCGTAGCGATGCCGACGGGACAAGTGTTGACATGACATTTTCGCATCATTATACAACCTTCGACAATCAAACTTGCCGTTGCCACGCCCCATTCTTCCGCCCCCAACAACGTGGCAATGGCAAGGTCGCGTCCCGTTCTGATTTGCCCGTCGGCTTGCAAGCGTACCCGCGTGCGTAGGCGATTGCGCACGAGCGTTTGGTGCGCCTCTGCAATGCCCAATTCCCAAGGCAAACCCGCATGTTGAATGCTGCTAATCGGCGAAGCACCCGTGCCGCCATCAAAACCCGAAATCAAAATTTTATCCGCTTTTGCCTTCGCAACACCAGACGCAATGACTCCAACGCCCGCTTTTGAAACCAGTTTTACGTTGATGTCCGCTTTTGGATTGGCATTTTTTAAGTCAAAAATGAGTTGAGATAAATCTTCGATAGAATAAATGTCATGGTGCGGCGGCGGCGAAATGAGACCTACGCCCGGCGTGGCATGTCGCACGCGCCCAATCCATTCGTCCACTTTGTGACCCGGCAGTTGACCGCCTTCGCCCGGTTTTGCGCCTTGTGCCATTTTTATTTGGATTTCATCGGCTTGCGACAAATAATAACTGGTCACGCCAAAACGCCCCGATGCTACTTGTTTAATCGCCGAACGCATCGAATCGCCGTTGGGCAAGCGTTGATAACGGGTTTCGTCTTCGCCGCCTTCGCCCGAATTGGAGCGTCCGCCAATCCGATTCATGGCAATCGCGAGCGTCGAATGCGCCTCGTGCGAAATCGAACCAAAAGACATCGCCCCCGTAGAAAAGCGTTTAAAAATGGTTTCAACGGACTCTACCTCTGACAACGGAATGGGATTTCCTTTCCGAAAACTCAACAAACCGCGCAGCGTAAAGGCTTGTTCATCTTGTTTATTGATTTCTTTTGCGTAATTTCGATAGGCATTCCAATCGTTGTTTCGTGCCGCAACTTGTAGAAAATGAATTGATTTTGGATTAAACAAATGCGCTTCGCCGTCGCGTTTCCACTGATAAATGCCGCCCGAAGCCATTTTTGGGGCTTGGATACTGGGGGGGTGGTTTGGAAATGCTTTTTGATGCCGCGCAAGCGTTTCTTCTGCAATTTGGTCAAAAGTTAATCCCGAAATTCTTGAAATGGTTTTTTTAAAACAAAAATCAATTACTTCTTCACCGATGCCGACGGCTTCAAAAATTTGCGCACCCGCATAGGATTGCAACGTAGAAATTCCTATTTTTGACATTACTTTCAACAAACCTTTTCCAATGGCTTTGATGTAGAGCGAAATCGCTTTTTTGAAATCATGTTCAACAACCCCTTTTTCGCAAAGGTCGAAAATCGTGGCGAATGCCATGTATGGGTTGATGGCTTGCGCGCCGTAACCTATCAACGTGGCAAAATGATGCACCTCGCGCACGTCGCCCGCCTCGACCACGATGCTGCAATTGGAACGCAACCCTTGTCGAATCAAATGATGATGTACCGCCCCCGTCGCCAACAAAGATGGAATGGGCGCATTCAAAATATCGGCTTCTCGGTCGCTTAAAATCAAAATATTTGCGCCACTGCGCACCGCTTCTTCCGCGCTTGCACAAATGCGCGTGAGGGCGGCGTGTAATTTTCCTTTTTTCGCATCTGCATCAAATGTGATGTCAATAAATTCAGATTTAAAATACGAATGCGTCAAATTTTTTAACCGATACAATCCAACGTTGCCAATGATGGGTTGTTCGAGGGCAATAAATCGCGCTTGGTCGGCGGTGGGCAACAAAATATTTCCACACGCGCCCAATTGGACGTGTAACGACATCATGGCGCGTTCTCGAATGGGGTCAATCGGCGGATTGGTGACTTGGGCAAATAATTGCTTGAAATAATGACTCAAATGCTGCGATTGATGCGATAAGATTGCCAACGGAATGTCCGCACCCATCGAACCCAACGCCTCTTCTCCATTTCTTGCCATCGGCGACAAAATGATTTTCAAGTCTTCTTTCGTAAATCCAAATAAAATTTGACGTTCTTGCAACACTTGTGCATCACGCGCCGCAATAAAACCGCGTACAGGCTCTTCTTGATGCCCCCCCCCAGTATCTTCCCCCTCAATCCCCCCGAAGGGAGGAAGAAAATCCTTTTTTACGTCTGTAAGGGGTTGATTTTTTGCTAATTGTTTGAGTGAAATTTTATTTTCGTCAATCCATTTTTGATAGGAACGATTGTTGCAAACTATCTTTTTGACTTCGTCGTCTTCTACAATTCGCTGTTGGTCGAGGTCGGCGATAAATATTTTTCCGGGTTGTAAACGTCCTTTTTTGACGACTTTTTCTTGCGGCAACACCAACGCGCCTGCCTCCGATGCCGCCACGAGTAAGCCATCGTCGTAGAGCGTATATCGAAGCGGGCGCAAGCCGTTGCGGTCAAGCATCGCGCCTACGACTACGCCATCGGTAAAACAAATGGCGGCGGGACCGTCCCACGCTTCCATCATACTTTCGTGATATTCGTAGAAAGTTTTTTTATAATTTGGCATGTGCGGGTCGTGTTGCCATGCTTCGGGCATCATCATCATCAACGCATGGGGCATGGAGCGACCAGACATGACCAAAAACTCTAACACATTGTCGAAATTTGCAGAATCGGACAAGGCTTGTCCACAAACGGGAAATAATTTTTCAAGGTCTTCGTCGCTAAAAACAGTGGATTTCATGACCGATTCCTTTGATTTCCACCAATTGATGTTGCCCGTGATGGTGTTGATTTCGCCGTTGTGGGCGATGTATCGAAACGGTTGTGCGAGTTTCCATTTTGGAGTCGTATTCGTCGAAAATCGCGAATGAATGAGCGCAATTGCCGATTTGAAAGCCGCATCGTGCAAATCGGGGAAATACGGACGCACTTGAAAAGTCGTCAATTGTCCCTTATACAAAATCGTTTTATACGAAAAACTGGCGATATAAAAATGGTCAGCCGCCATCGGATAGGTGGCGTGAATCATGTGTGTTGCCCATTTTCGGAGGACGTAAAGTTTGCGTTCGAGGTCACCTTTTCGCCAATTTTTTCGAGGTCGGACAAAAATTTGTTCCATACGCGGCTCGGTCGAAATGGCGGCATCGCCTATCTGTTCGTGGTCGGTTGGCACGTGTCGGTAGCCCAAAACTTCAAAATCCATTTCGTCGGCATAATCTGACAGCAAGGCGCGACATTGATTGCGCAGGTTTTTGTTGTTCGGAAAAAATAGCATTCCTACGCCATATTCGCCGATATTGGGCAATTCAAAACCCAATTCTTGGCATTTTCGGGCAAAAAATTCGTGCGGAATTTGGGTCATAATGCCCGCGCCGTCGCCTGTGTTGGCTTCAAAACCAACGGCTCCGCGATGCTCCATGTTTTGCAACATCGTCAACGCATTTTCGACGAGCGCGTGGGTAGGAACGCCTTTTAGGTTGGCGACAAAACCCGTTCCGCAGGCATCAGATTCAAGGCTGGGCGTATAGAGAGATTTGCCAACCTGATGCACAGGCTGGTCAAGTTGTTTATTTTTCATCGTTACCGAAAATTGACGCTTGAAAAAATTTGTTATGAAAAATTAATTGGGTTCAAAAAAATAGCTTTTTGAATTACAAAGATAAAAGCCTTTTCTACAAGTTTGTTGATGCGCACGAGATGCAATATCAAATCAATAGTTTTATTTTGCGTTTAATTTGCATAAAAAAAATATTATTTCTTTAAGAAGAGAATCAACAAATAAAAATTGTTAATCCGAAAAATATTGAAAAGCTCATTTATTTCCCCCTTTTGGGGCAAATATACTGGGGGGTGGCATTTTTACGATAATTTTTTACCTTTTTGCAATTTTTTGTTCTACAAAATTTTTAAAAAAGTCGTCTTTAAAACGCTGACCCAACGACAATTCCGTATCGTTTATATAGACATTAAAACTATCAAATGACGTAATTTTATTGGTGTTGACGATATAAGATTTGCTGATTCTAGCAAAAACGGCGGCGGGCAATTGGTCAAAAATGGTTTTTAGATTCATTGCCGTCACCACTTTTTGGTCTTCCGTATAAATAATTACGTAGTCTTTCAACCCTTCGATGTACAAAATTTGATTAAAAAATATTTTAAAATATTTTCTATCCGCCTTGATATATACAAAATCGTGACCGATATTTTCAATCTTGTTTGGCTGTACATCTTTGGCTTGCAGCAAGTCGAAATAGTTTTGCGCCTTATTGACGGCTTTCAAAAACCGTTCGAGTCGAATGGGCTTCAACAAATAATCCACCACTTCTAATTCATAACTATCCAGAGCATATTGCGGATAGGCGGTCGCCAAAATCACCAATGGCTTGTTGACCAACGTTTTCATGAAGT